>JBDTWC010000533.1:0-3115 GCA_040006875.1 Acidobacteriota bacterium
TCAACCGCATCACGCTCTTCGCGTTGATCTTCTCGATCGGCATCCTGGTGGACGATGCGATTGTGGTCGTCGAGAACATCGTGCGGCACGCGCGCATGCGCGGGGCCTCGGCCCGCGGCCTCGTGGACACGGCGCTCGCGGCCGTGGACGAAGTCGGCAATCCCACGATCCTCGCGACCCTGGCGGTGGTCGCGGCGATTCTGCCCATGGCGTTCGTGGGCGGGCTGATGGGGCCCTACATGCGGCCGATTCCCGTCGGCGCGTCGGCCGCGATGGTCTTCTCGCTGGTGGTGGCGTTCATCGTCACGCCGTGGGCGGCCGTGCGCATCCTGAAGCCGGCAGCGCACCACGACCACGGCGACGAGGACCTCTTCACGCGGCTCTACCGCCGGATCATGGGTCCGCTGCTCGCCAGTGGCCGGCTGCGCCTGCTGTTCCTGGGCGGCGTGGCCCTGCTGCTCGTCGCCAGTGCCGCGCTGGTGCCGCTGCAGCTGGTCACCGTGAAGATGCTGCCGTTCGACAACAAGAGCGAGTTCCAGGTCGTGATCGACATGCCGGAAGGTACGGCACTCGAGGAGACCGCGCGCGTCGCGGCGCAGCTCGGCGCGGCCGTACTCGAAGACCCGACGGTGGTGAACGTGCAGCAATACGTGGGCACCGCCGCACCCTACAACTTCAACGGCCTGGTGCGGCACTACTTCATGCGTCAGGCTCCACACCTCGCCGACCTGCAGGTGAACCTGGTGAAGAAGGGCGCGCGGTCGGAACAGAGTCACGAGGTGGCTCGCCGCGTCCGCGACCGCCTCGTTCCGATCGCTCGCGCCGCCGGCGCCACCATCCAGGTAGCGGAAGTGCCGCCGGGCCCGCCCGTGCTGCAGACGATGGTGGCCGAGATTTACGGCCCGGTGGCGGCGCGCCGCCAGGCCATCGCCGCCGACGTGAAGGCGCTGTTCGAGCGGACGCCCGGAGTCGTGGACACGGACTGGTACGTGGAGGCGGGCCAGCCCAAGACCAACCTGGTCGTGGACGACGAGAAGGCGATGGCCGCGGGCTTGGCCCCAGCCGACATCGCCGCCGTCGTGGAGATGGCTGGCGACGGCGCCGTTTCGGGTCTGCTGCAGGTGCCGAACTCACGCGAGGACGTGCCGATCGTGCTGCGGCTGCCCAGGGCCGACCGCAGCCTGAAGGCAGTGCAATCGCTGCGGCTCCAGGGCACGTCGCCGGTGGCGGTGGGCGAACTCACCCGCGCGGTCGAGTCGCGCGAGGACACGAACCTGTATCACAAGAATCTGCAGCCGGTCACCTACGTCACCGCCGATCTCGCCGGCGAGAACGAGAGTCCCGTCTACGCGATCCTCAAGATGAACGAGACGCTGCACGCCACCACGTTGGCCGAAGGCTACGGCCTGGAGGTCTTCAACGCCGTGCAGCCCTTCGACACGCAGAAGTACGCGCTGAAGTGGGACGGCGAATGGCACATCACGATCGAGGTGTTCCGCGACCTGGGTCTGGCCTTCGCGGTCGTGCTCGTGCTCATCTACGTGCTGGTCGTGGGCTGGTTCCAGTCGTTCACGACGCCGCTGCTCATCATGGCGGCGATTCCGTTCTCGCTCGTCGGCATCCTGCCCGCGCACGCGGCCATGGGCGCGTTCTTCACCGCCACGTCGATGATCGGCTTCATCGCCGGCGCTGGCATCGTGGTCCGCAACTCGATCATCCTGGTCGACTTCATCGAGCTCAGGCTGCGCGACGGCTTGCCGCTCGAGCAGGCCGTGGTGGATGCCGGGGCCGTGCGCTTCCGGCCCATGGCGCTCACGGCCGCCGCGGTCATCGTCGGCGCCGGCGTGATCCTCTTCGATCCCATCTTCCAGGGGCTGGCCATCTCGCTCATGGCTGGTGAAGTGGCGTCCCTGCTGCTCTCACGCATGGCGGTGCCGGTGCTCTATTTCATGACCACGCGGCACGAATCCCGGACCGCGGTCGAGGCGACCGTGCCCGCCGAGGGGATCTCGTGACGACCCCAGTGGAACACGCGCACATCCGGTCCTGTTCCGGCCCAGCGGCGAGCCCCAGCAAGAGGAGCATGAGTCATGAATGTCGAGCAGATGGTGCGGATGATTGGCGGCGGCTTTGTAGCCGCCAGCGTGATGGCCGGGATGTACGTGCATCCAGGCTTCTACTGGTTCACGCTGTTTGTCGGCCTGAACCTGTTCCAGTCCGCCTTCAGCGGCTGGTGCCCGATGATGGCCATTCTTCGCCGGGCCGGCGTGCGCGGCTGACGGCCGTGGCGGGGCGCGGCTAGCCGGCCACCTGCCACTGCCGCACCGCGTCGAGACTGGTCAGCCGGTTCAGGCCCGCAGCAGGAAGTAGATGAGCACGCCGGTGACCGACACATAGAGCCAGATCGGCAGGAACACGCGGTTCAGGCGCCGGTGCCTTTCGAACTGCTTCGTGAAGGCAAAGTAGAACGACGTCAGGCAGCCGGGCACCACGACGATCGACAGAATCACGTGCGACGCCAGCACGACCAGGTAGATTGTGCGCCCGAGGCCGGCGCCTGCGTAGTTCGTGTCGCCGTGCACGTAGTGGTACGAGAGGTAGCCCACGAGGAACACGGCCGACATCGTAAACGCGGTCACCATGCACAGCCGGTGCAGGTGCACGGCCTGGCGGCGAATCGCGACGTAACCGGTCACGAGACACACCGACGCCAGCGCATTGCAGGTGGCATTGACGGCCGGCACGAACGACAGGTCGATGGCGTCCGAAGGCCCGGCATCGCGGCGCAGGATGTAGGCGATGAACGCTACAGCCACGGTGGACACGGCGGCGTTCCAGGCAAAAAAGGTGCGGTCGGCGCGCTCCATGCCCCTATTGTGGCGCAAGCGCCGGGTGATGGCCTGGCCAGCGCCGAAGGTGCGGGCCACGGCGAAGCGCCGCCACGCGCAGCGAGGCTAGGCGCGGCCGGCGAAGTCGCGCGTGTCGGTGTGCACCTTCACGCGCTCGCCGGTCTTGATGAAGAGCGGCACGTTGATCTTCAGACCGGTTTCGGTCACGGCTACCTTGGTGACGCTGCCGCTGGCGGTGTTGCCGCGCGCGCCCTCTTCGGTGTCGG
>JBDTWC010000534.1:0-3113 GCA_040006875.1 Acidobacteriota bacterium
CGCACGTAGACGCCGGGCGCCGGCTCGAGGAACAGCATCTTCGACGTGTCCATCACCGCGCCGTGGCCGCCGACCGGCAGCTTGTGCTCGTAGAGATACATCTGCACGTCGTCCTGGTACTTGGCGTAGAAGTCGGGCACGTAGAACACGTGGATGCCCTTGGGCCCCCACTTCGCGTCCATCTCTTCCGACGCTTCCTTCATCTGGCGCTGACCGCCGCCGTGATCGCCCATCACGAAGATGTTCTTGAAGCCGCTCCACGCCATGCTCTCGATCTCGGCGAGCTTGAGCTGCTTGAACACCTCCGGGGGCAGCGTGATGCCGCCGGGCGTGTTGGTGCCTTCGTTGACGCCGGTGGCGCCGACGTCGATCGGCATGACCGGCGCGACCAGCGTGTTCCCGAGCTGCTTGGCCACCGCGATGGCCGAGGCGCGCGACATGATGGTGTGGCCGCCGAGGATGTTCTGCGGTCCGCGCTCCTCGGTGCCGCCGTTGACGATCAGCACAGACGTGGCGCCGGCGGCCATCTTCTGGGCCACCTCGGCGTGCGTCAGGTACTCGAGCTCCACGGTTTCGGCAACCGGCTTGCCCATCTGCGCGACGGCCGGCGTCGCAAATAGCGCCAGGCACGCGGCCAGGCTCGTGAACGTCTTCATGTGTCCTCCAGGAAAAAGCGGGGTGGCTCGCTTCAGCATTCTAAGTCGCGGCTCTGGCTGCCGCGCCGGTCCGTCCAAGAATGACGTCTGGAGACAACCAGCAGGACGTTCGTTACCGCAGGCCCTCGAGCTCGTCCCAGCGCGCGTAGACCGCGAGCAACTCGCCCGGCAGGGCCTCGAGCCGGGCCATCGTGGCCGTGATCTCGGCGGCGGGCTGCTTGTAGAAATCGGGCGCGGCCGCCGCGGCGGCAAACTGGCGCTGCTCGGTTTCGAGCGCCTCGATGCGCTTGGGCAACTCTTCCCTCTCGCGCTTCTCTTTGTTGGTGGCTTTGCGCGCCAGGGTGGCGGCCGGTGGCGCTGGTGCCGCGGCAACCGCCAAGGGTGCTGCTGGCGTTGACGGCCGCGACACGGCGGCCGCACTCGCCCCCGAGGCCGGCCGCTGGCGCAGCCAATCCTCGTAGCCGCCCACGTACTCCACGGCGCGCCCGTCGCCCTCGAAGGCGATGGTGCTCGTCACCACGTGATCGAGGAAGCGGCGATCGTGGCTGACGAGCAGCAGCGTGCCGGGCCAGTCCACGAGCTGCGCTTCGAGCAGCTCGAGCGTTTCGAGGTCGAGGTCGTTGGTCGGCTCGTCGAGGACCAGCACGTTGGCCGGACGCGTGAACAGCCGCGCCAGCAGCAGGCGGTTGCGTTCGCCGCCCGAGAGCGCCTTCACCGGCGAGCGGGCGCGATCGGGGGCGAACAGGAAGTCTTCGAGATAGCCGTGCACGTGGCGCGTGCGACCTGCCACCGTGACCTGGTCGTTGCCGTCGCCGACCGTGTCGATCACCGTCCGCTCCGGATCGAGCTGCTCGCGCTGCTGGTCGTAGTACGCGATCTGCACGTTGGCGCCGCGCTCGACCTCACCACGGTCGGGCGCGATGTCGCCGAGCAGCAGGCGCAGCAGTGTGGTCTTGCCGGCCCCGTTGGGGCCGATGAGGCCGATGCGATCGCCACGCATCACGCGGGTCGAGAAGTCGCGCACGACCACCCGATCCCCGAACGCCTTGCTGATGCGCTCGGCCTCGAACACCAGCTTGCCCGACGACTCGGCCTGCTCGAGCGACATCTTCACGTTGCCGGCCTGGTTGCGCCGGGCGGCGCGCTCGGCCCGCATCTCCATCAAGCGCTTGACGCGGCCCTCGTCGCGGGTGCGCCGCGCCTTCACGCCGCGCCGCAGCCACACTTCCTCTTCGGCCAGGCGCTTGTCGAACTTCGTGTTCGCCAGCGTCTCGTTGGCCAGCCATTCTTCCTTCTTCTGCAGGAAGGTCTGGTAGTCACCCGGCCACGAGGTGAGGGTGCCGCGATCGAGTTCGAGCACGCGCGTCGCCAGCCGCTCGAGGAAGGCGCGGTCGTGGGTGATGAAAAGCACGGCGCCGCTGTAGTCCCTGAGGAACGCCTCGAGCCATTCGATCGCCTCGATGTCGAGGTGGTTGGTCGGCTCGTCGAGCAGCAGCACGTCGGGCTCGGCCACCAGCGCGCGCGCCAGCAGCACGCGCCGGCGCCACCCGCCCGAGAGCGTATCCACGGGGGCGTCGGCTGGCAGACCGAGCCGCGTCAGCACCGTTTCGACCCGCTGTTCGAGCGTCCAGCCGTCGCGCTCCTCGAGTTCGTGCTGCAGCCGGCCCATCTCATCGAGCGCATCGAGGTCGCCATGGGCGACCTGCGCCGACGCGTGGTGATAGGCGGCCACCAGCGCCGCCAGATCGCCCAGGCCCTGCGCCACCACATCGAACACCGTGTCGTGGGTGTCGAGCGGCACGTCTTGCACCAGCCGCGCCACCTGCACGCCGGTATCGCGCCACACCACGCCCTTGTCGGGCGGCAGCTCGCCGCTCACGATCTGCATCAGCGTGGATTTTCCGGTGCCATTCCGGCCGATGAGCGCGAGCCGCTCGCCGGGTTGGATCTGCAGCGACACGTCGTCGAGCAGCGGAAGGTGGCCGTAGGCGTGGGAGATATGGTCGAGGGTCAGCAGAGGCATTCGAGCCCCTTAGCGTATCAGGCCTCCCGCCCGAGCACGCGACCGCCTCGTCTAGGGCTTCTTCGGCGCCGGATGCGCATGCATCATCGTGGGGCCCGGGCCGACCTGCACCGTACCCATCATCCCGCCTTCGGCGTGGTCGAGGATGTGGCAGTGAATCATCCACGAGCCGGGCCGGTCGGCGAAGGTGACGAGCAGGTAGGCCGTCTTCCTCATCGGGATGTTGACGGTGTCTTTCCACACCAGCGGCGTGAGCGGCACGCCCTTCTCATCGACCGAGATGAAGGAGTAGCCGTGCAGGTGGTAGGGATGATCCCAGTCGGTGTCGTTGACGACCTTCCAGAGCTGGGTTTCGCCGAGTTCGGCGTGAAACGGCGTCGCCTTCCAGTAGGGCACGCCGTTGATCCGGAACTCCGAGTGCCCGGCTTCCTGCG
>JBDTWC010000535.1:0-3107 GCA_040006875.1 Acidobacteriota bacterium
GAAGACGAGGCCCCATCCCAGTGATCGTGAACCAGTGGGTGCCTGCCGCCCACCAGGGCGATGCAATCGGTGACTCGGCGCGCCGGGTTCGTGGCCTGCTGCGCGACATGGGCCACCAGTCCGACCTGTTCGCGCTCACCATCGACGATGCCCTGGTCGACGACGTGCGGCCATTCGCCGACCCGGCGGCCGGCACTGGCGACCTCACCATCTTCCACTACGCGCTGCCGTCGCCGATGACCGAGGCGTTCGCGCGCCTGCCGCATGGCCGGGTGCTGCAGTACCACAACGTCACTCCGGCCCATTTCTTCGCTCCCTACCACGCCGGTATCTTCAGGCTGGCGCAACTGGGGCGGAACGAACTGGCCACCCTGGCCGGACGCACCGACGTGGCCCTCGGCGACTCCGAGTACAACCGGTCGGAGCTCGAAGCCCTCGGCTTCGACAACACCGGCGTCTTCCCCATCGCCATCGACGTGGATCGGATCACGACCGCACCACGGCGACCGGCGCTCGAGAAGATGCTCACCGACGGCCCGACGAACTTCCTGTTCGTCGGCCGCATCGCGCCCAACAAGAAGATCGAAGATCACATCAGGCTGGCCGAGGTCTACAAGCGCTACGTCGATGTGAACTACCGCTTCATCTTCGTCGGCAGAACCGACGGCGTGCCGCGCTATTACGACATGGTGCGGGCCCTGATCGCCGAGTACCAGATGCCCGCCGATCGGTTCTGGTTCACGGGTCCGGTGCCCGACGAAGATCTCGCCGCCTACTACCGGACCGCCAGCGTCTACGTGTCGCTGTCGGAGCACGAGGGCTTCTGCGTACCGCTGCTCGAGGCCATGGCCGCCGATGTGCCGGTGCTCGCCTATGCGTCGACCGCCGTGCCCGACACCCTGGGCGGGGCGGGCGTGCAGTTCCAGCCGAAAGATCTCGAGCTGGCCGCCGAGCTGCTCGGCGAGCTCGCCTACAACGACACGCTGCGCGCTCAGATCATTGCCGGCCAGCGCCGGCGCCTGCAGGACTTCGGTGACGCCCGGATCCGCGAGATTCTGGCCGACCTCGTGGGCGGCCCCGCCGCCCGCGCTGCCACGGCATCCCCACGTCAGGACGGAGTGACATCGTGAAGATTGGATTCGTCGTTCAACGCTACGGGGCGGAGATCCTCGGTGGCTCCGAGTATCACTGCCGGCTCATCGCCGAGCGCGTCGCTGCCAAGCACGACGTGGAGGTGCTGACCACGTGCGCTCGCGACTACATCACGTGGAAGAACGAGTATCCCGAAGGCAACGACCGCATCAAGGGCGTGACGGTGCGGCGCTTCCCGGTGGCCGCGACCCGCGACATCGCCGCCTTCAACCAGTACTCCGACTGGATCTTCCATCATCCTCACACCCGTGACGACGAGCTCAAGTGGCTCGAGCTGCAGGGGCCGTGGTCGCCGGCGCTGCGCGACTACCTGGCCAAGCACCACAAGGCCTACGACGCGCTGATCTTCTTCACCTACCTCTACGCGCCGACCGTGCTCGGCCTGAAGGTCGATCCGTCGCGCAGCATCCTGGTGCCGACGGCCCATGACGAGCCGGCCATCCATCTCGGCATCTACAAGGAGATGTTCCGCCTGCCCGCGGCCATCGCCTACAACACCGAGGTCGAACGGCAGTTCCTCAAGACGCGGTTCGAGATCACGGCTGGAGCCGAGGAAGTGGTGGGCTGCGGCGTTGACCTGCTGCCGGGCGGCGATGCCAGCCCGGGAACACCGCGCGAAGAGCGGAGCGGCGACCGCGGCCGTAGCTCGGCGGTGGCGATTGCGCTCGGCGAAGCGCCGGTCACCGACGACGAGGTCGACGACGACGCGCTGCCGATGCATCTGGCCCAGCGCGGCGCCAGGTTCCAGCGCCGCCATCGCCTGCAGGGTCAGTTCCTGCTCTACGGCGGCCGCATCGATCCGGGCAAGGGCTGCGAGGAGCTGATCGAGTACTTCACGAGCTACAAGGAGCAGGCCGGCGACGCCGATCTGGTGCTGATGGGCGTGAAGCTGATGCAGTTGCCGGAGGTGCCGTGGGTGCGCTTTGCCGGCCTGCTCTCGGAGCGTGAGCGGCTGGAGGCACTGGAGGCGGCCACGATCGTGGTCGTGCCCTCGCCCTACGAGAGCCTGTCGCTGCTCGCCCTCGAGGCGATGGCCGTGGGCACACCGGTGCTCGTCAACGGCCACAGCGACGTGCTCGTGGAGCATTGCAAGAAGAGCCACGCCGGTCTGTGGTACGACAACCGCGACGAGTTCGTCGACGCCGCCAAGCTGCTGCTGGCCGACGACCGGCTGCGCCGCTCGATGGGGCGCAACGGCAAGGAATACGTCAAGCGCGAGTACCGCTGGGACGCCATCATGGCGAAGTACGACCGCCTGATTGCGGCTGTGCGTCAGCGCTAGCAGCCGTGCGGCAGCAGGCGAAGGGCCCTTGGAGAGGCTGCCCAGCCTGTCAGTCGGCGTCGGACACGATTGGCTCGAGCGTCTCGACGTCCTCAGTCGTGCCGGCCGCGCCGCTGCCATTGGCAGCCTTCTTCCGCCGTGGCCGGATGTCGTAGCGCTTGATCATCTCGTTCAAGGTCGTCGGCTTGATGTGCAGCAGCTCGGCGGCGCGCTTCTGCACCCCGCCGGCGGCTTCGAGGGCCGACTCGATCCACTGCCGTTCGTAGGCGGCGGTCACGTCCTTGAGCGAGATGCCTTCGGGCGGCAGCACGACCTGCGGGGACACGGTGCGCGGCGCCCGCCGCACGTTCTCCGGAATCATCTCGGGGGTCAGCACCCGGCCGGGCGTGAGCACGACCCCGCGTTCGATCACGTTCTCGAGCTCGCGTACGTTGCCGGGCCAGTCGAAGTCCATGAGCAGGTCGAGCGTCTCGGGCTGGATCTCGAGCACCGGGCGGCCGTTCTCTTCGGCGTACTTCTCGAGAAAGTGCTGCACCAGGAGCGGGATGTCGGACTTGCGGTCGCGCAGCGGCGGCAGCTGCACGGTGATGACGTGGAGCCGGTAGAAGAGGTCTTCGCGGAAGCGGCCCTCGGCGACCTCGCGCTCGAGATCGACATTGGTGGCGGCGATGAT
>JBDTWC010000536.1:0-3100 GCA_040006875.1 Acidobacteriota bacterium
CCCTCACCCCGGGCGGCTCGAGTGGCGGGGAAGCGGCAGCGATCGCGGCCGGCTGTTCGGCGGGCGGCATCGGCAGTGACGGCGGCGGATCGATTCGCGTACCGGCGCACTTCACGGGCATCTGCGGGCTCAAGCCGACGCCTGGGCGGGTGCCATCGACCGGTCATCAGCCCCCGTGCCTCGGACCGTTCTCGCTCATCGGCGTAGTCGGACCGATGGCCCGCACGGTGGCCGACGTCGACCTGTTCTATCGCGTGCTGGCCGGGTGGGACACGCACGACCCGATGGCCACCCCGCTGCCAGCGTTGCCCGACGGCCCGTTCGCGCCAGCGCGCATCGGCTGGTTTGCGTCGCACCCCGACGCGCCCTGCACCGAGGAGACGCGCACGACCGTGACCGCAGCCGTGGCGGCGCTCGAGGCGCAGCACTTCGCGGTGACGCCGTTCCGCCCGGTGGCGCTCGACAGGTCTCTGCCGCTGTGGGACATTTTCTTCGGCGACGTCGGTGAGCTGTTGCTCACGCCGTCGCTGGCCGGACGCGCACGCGTGCTGCCGATCGTGGCGGCCTTGCACCGCGAGCGCGGTCCGCGCGCTGCGCTCTCGGCGGCGGCCCTCGCGCAGGCGTGGATCGAACGCGATCTGGTGCGCGCGGCCCTGCTCGAGGAGATGCGCGTGCACGACGTGCTCGTGTGTCCGGTTGCGTCCGTGCCGGCCTTCCGGCATGGCGAATGCGGCTGGCGCATTGAGGGGCACCAGGTGGGTCTGCTCGACGCCATGGCCTTCACGCAGTGGTTCAACATCCTCGGCAACCCGGCCGCGGTCGTGCGCGCCGGCTGGACGGCCGACGGGCTGCCGCTTGGCGTGCAGATCGTGGGCCGCCCGTTTGAAGAGCATCGCGTGCTCGAGGTGGCCGCAGCAATCGAGCGCGGCTGCGGCGGCTGGATTGCGCCAGCGTGGCCAGGAGCGGTGGCGTGAGCAGCGTGACGGCACTCACCCGTCGCCTCTCGCGTTGGGACCTCGTGGTCTACGGGCTGCTCTTCATCGGTCCGCTGGCGCCGGTTGGGGTCTACGGCGTGCTCGACGCGCGCGCCGCTGGCGCAGTGGCGCTGGTGTATCTCATCGCTACTATCGCCATGGCCTTCACGGCCTGGTCGTACGCGGTGATGTCGCGCGCGGTGCCGCACGCCGGCTCGGTCTTCGCTTACGCCAGCCGCGGCCTCGGCTCGACTGCGGGATTCTTCGCCGGCTGGCTGGCGATGCTCGACTACCTGCTCATTCCGTCGGTGGCCTATCTCTTCTCCGGCATCGCGCTGCACGCGCTGGTGCCGGCAGTGCCGGCGTGGGTCTTCACCGTGGCCGCCTTCACGGGCACGACGTTGCTGAATCTGGCGGGCGTGCGGGTCGCGGCGCGCGCCGGTGTCGTCGTACTGGTCGTGGAGCTCGTCGTGCTCGTCGTCTTCGCGATCGCCGCGGCGGTGGTGCTGGCGGTCGAGGGCCCGAGCCGGCCGTGGTGGTCGCCGTTCACGGGCGTGGCGCCCATCGACACGTCGACCATCCTGGGCGCGGTGTCAGTCGCGGTCCTGTCGTATCTCGGCTTCGATGCCATCGCGTCGTTTGCCGAAGAGAGCACGGGCGACGCGCGCCACGTGGGCCAGGCGATCGGCCTCTGTCTGGGTGTGGCCGGCGTGGCCTTCGTGGCGCAGACCTGGGCGGTGGCGCTGCTCAGCCGCGAGGCGCCGGCTGCGCTGCTCGCCGATCCCGCGCGGCAGGGCACGGCGTTCTACGCCGTCGCGCGCGTGGCCATCGGCGGCTGGATGGCCACGGTGCTGGCCGTCACCAAGGCGGTGGGTCCGGCGTTTGCGGCCATGACCGGGCAGGCCGCGGCAGCGCGTCTGCTCTTCGGCATGGCCCGCGACGGACGTCTGCCGCGGGCCCTGGCCGACGTTGACGCCACGAGCGGCGTGCCGCGCGCGGCGCTGCTGGCCACGGCGGCCGCCACGCTCGCCGTCAGTGTGTGGGCAGCGCGACGCGACGACGGCTTGTCGGTGCTGGTGTCGATTGTCGACGTGGGCGCACTCGCCGCCTTCGCCCTGCTCCACGCGTCGGTCATCGGCTTCTTCATCGTGCGCCGTCTCGGCCGGCCGCGCGCGACCCACCTCGCGGTGCCGCTCGTCGGCGTGGCCGTCACCGGCTGGGTGCTCGCCGAGGCCAGCCCGCTGGCGCAGGCGGTGGCTGGAGGATGGCTGCTGCTGGGTGTGGTCGCGCTGGTCGCGGGACGCGCGCCGTGTGCCGCGACCGATGGGGACGCCTGAGCGTCCAGTGCGGGATCTTCCCACTCGGTCGCCGTCGCGGTCACGCGATCGTGGGCCAGCCGGCGGATACAGCCGGCACGCAAGGTGCATGAAGCCCCCGGAGGTGGGGTTCGCATGACACGACGCCAGGCCCGCACGTCGCACCGCGACGGCCGGTGGCGGCGCGTTGGGTTGCGCGCGGTGGCAGCGCTGGCAGCGGCCGCGCTGGCGTTGGCGTTGGCGTGGGCGCTCGCGCCGCGCCTGCGGTTGTCGGTCGCACCGTTGGAGAACGCATCTCTCCCGGCGCCGAGCGGCGGCCACCTCCACGATGACCCGTCGCCAGCCCCGCAACCGCTCGACGACGTGGTCCGAGCGCTTGGCGCCTCGCCGGCGGAACGAGCCGCGCTGCTGGAGTTCTACGGCGGCCCCGAGGTCGAGCCGCAGTGGCTCAGCGACGCTGCCCTCACGGCCGACGGCGGCGAGCTACGCGACCTGCTGCGCGGCGCGGGTCGACACGGTCTCGAGCCGGCCGACTACCTCGTTGGGCCGCTCGCCACCGCCGGCGCTCTGCCCGCGGCGCCGGGCAGTCGCGCCGGCTATGACGCGGCGCTCACGCTGGGCGCACTCCGCTACATGCGTGACCTGCATCTGGGGCGCGTCGATCCGCGCGCCCTGGGCCTGGATCTCGACCCGTGGCGCGAACCGCACGCGTTCCCCGTGATGCTGCGCGACGCGCTGGCCGCGCACCGCGTGGCCACGGTGGTGCACAGCCTGGCGCCGCCGTTTGCGCTCTACGCACAGCTGCTCGAC
>JBDTWC010000537.1:0-3094 GCA_040006875.1 Acidobacteriota bacterium
TGCCGATGGGCATCGACTTCACCGGCGGCACGATCGTCGTGGCGAAGTTCGAGCAGGCCGTCGATGAAGACGGCGTGCGCAAGGCCCTCGACGCCACTCCGGGCGAGAAGGTGGTGCAGAGCTACGGCGACGCTGCCAACCACGAGGTGCTCATTCGCCTGCCGCTCGTCCAGCAGGAAGAAGGCGCCAACCTCGACCAGGGCGCCGATGCGGTTGTGAAGGCGCTCCGCGCCGCCGGCCTGCCCAAGTTCGAGGTGTTGTCGCAGGAAATCGTCGGCCCGGTCATCGGCCGCGAGCTGCAGTTGAAGGGCATCTACGCCACGCTGGCGTCGATTGTCGGCATCGCCATCTACATCGCGCTGCGCTTCCGCCCGGCTTTTGCCATCGGCGCCATCGCCGCCACCCTGCACGACGTGCTGGTGACGATCGCGTTCCTGGCGATCTTCGGCTACGACCTTTCGCTCAACATCGTCGCCGCCCTGCTGACCATCACCGGTTACTCGGTCAACGACACCATCGTCATCTTCGACCGCGTGCGCGAGAACATGCGCAGCTCGCGCCGTGAACCGCTCGAGAAGGTGGTCAACACGGCCGTCAATCAGACCCTGGGCCGCACCGTCATCACCGCCGGCACCACCTTCCTGTCGGTGCTGGCGCTGTATCTCTTCGGCGGCGAAGTGTTGCACGGCTTCGCCTTCACGATGCTGGTCGGCATCATCAGCGGCACTTACTCCACGGTGTTCATCGCGGCGGCGATTGCCATCATCCTGGGCAACCGGTCGGGCGCGGCCACGGCCGTAGCCGGCTCGGGCACGGCCGTGAAGGCCAAGGCGGCCACGGCGCGCCGGTCGTAACCGGGCCGCTCGCGCGCCCTGCGGTTGGCTGCCGGGCACGGGGCCCTGGCGGGCGCGCCAGGCCAGGTGGCTCCAAGCATCCAGATGCAGTGGTTACGGCGCACGTTCATCACCGGGTTCTTCGTGGCGGTGCCGCTCATCGTGAGCGTGGCGGCACTGGTGTGGGCGTTCCGTTTCGTCGACGATCTGGCCACGCCGGTGGCCGTGCGCGTGCTCGGTCGCGCGGTGCCGGGGCTGGGCGTGCTCGTCATGGCCACGCTCGTGCTCGGCGTGGGGGCCAGCGCCACCAACATGGTCGGCCGACGCATCCTGCAGCAGGCCGAGGGCTGGCTTTTGCGCGTTCCGGTGTTCAAGACGATCTACGCCCCGGTGCGGCAGCTGGTGGCGGCCTTTTCGCCCGACAACGAAGCCGGGTTCAAGCGGGTCGTGCTCGTGGACGAGCCCGGCCGCGGTTTGCTGCTCGGGTTCCTGACCCGCGAGTTCGCGATCGACCGGGGCGCCGGCCCCGAGCCGTTTGTGGCCGTCTACATTCCGACCAACCATCTGTATCTGGGCGACATCGCAGCGTTTCCCAGTAGTCGCGTGCACTACCCGGATCTGTCCGTGGAAGACGGCGTCCGGATCTTTCTCACCGGTGGAATGGCGCTGCCGTCCGAACTTCGCAGCCGCGCCGACACCGGGCGAGTGTAGGATTTCTGCGGCGTCGGCACGACGCGAGGAGCTGAGAGCACACGTTATGACTTACGCGATGCGAAGCATGTGGAAGCGATGGGGATGGCAGCCCGCGCTCGTGGCCGTTGTCACGGTGATGACACTGGCGGGTCCCGTGGCGGCAACTGCGCTGGCGGCCGGGCAGCCGGAGGCTGTGGCGGCAGCGGCTGCGGCGGAGGCAGCGGCTGCGGCCGCGGAGCATGCGCCGGCGCACCGGCCTGGCGGCGAGGTCAACATCCAGCTGCCCGACTTGAACACCGGTAGCTTCCTGGGCATGACCGGCCACCGGATTCTGCTCACCGGCCTGGTGGTGTGCGTCCTCGGCCTGCTGTTCGGCGCCTGGACTTACAGCGCCGTCAAGAACCTGCCGGTACACAAGTCGATGTCCGACGTCTCGGAGCTCATCTACGAAACGTGCAAGGCCTACCTGATTCAGCAGGGCAAGTTCCTGCTGATCCTGGAACTCTTCATCGGCACGGTGATGGTGGCTTACTTCTCGCTGACCGGTCTCGAGCCGGCCCGCATCGCCATCGTGATCATCTTCAGCCTGATCGGCATCGGCGGCAGCTACGGCGTGGCCTGGTACGGCATCCGGATCAACACCCTGGCCAACTCGCGCACGGCGTTTGCGTCACTGCGCGGTCACGCCTTCCCGGTCTGTGACATCCCGCTGCGCTCGGGTATGAGCGTCGGCATGATGCTCATCTCGGTTGAACTGCTGTTCATGCTCGCCATCCTGCTCTTCATTCCCGGCGAGTACGCCGGCGTATGCTTCCTGGGCTTCGCCATCGGCGAGTCGCTCGGCGCCGCCGCGCTGCGCATCGCCGGCGGCATCTTCACGAAGATCGCCGACATCGGCAGCGACCTCATGAAGGTCGTCTTCAAGATCAAGGAAGACGACGCCCGCAACCCGGGCGTCATCGCCGACTGCACCGGTGACAACGCCGGTGACTCGGTCGGCCCCACGGCCGACGGCTTCGAGACCTACGGCGTGACTGGCGTGGCCCTGATCTCGTTCATCATGCTGGCCGTGAAGGACCCCGCCGTGCAGGTCGAGCTGCTGGTCTGGATCTTCATGATGCGCGTGATGATGGTGCTGGCCTCGGCCGGCTCATACCTCGTGAACAACGCCATCGCAACCAGCCGGTATGCCGGCCTGGCCAAGATGGACTTCGAGGCGCCGCTCACCATGCTGGTGTGGATGACCTCGATCGTCTCGGTCATCCTGACCTACGCCCTGTCCTACCTGCTCATCCCGAACCTGGGTGGCAACGCGTCGCTGTGGTGGCAGCTCTCGTCGGTGATCACGTGCGGCACGCTGGCCGGCGCCATCATCCCCGAATTCGTGAAGGTGTTCACCTCGACCAACTCGGCGCACGTGCGCGAGGTGGTGACGTCGTCGCGCGAAGGCGGCGCCTCCCTGAACATCCTCTCGGGCCTGGTGGCCGGCAACTTCAGCGCCTACTGGCTCGGCTTGACCATCATGGGCCTCATGGCCATCGCCTATTACGTGTCGATGATGGGCCTGG
>JBDTWC010000538.1:0-3093 GCA_040006875.1 Acidobacteriota bacterium
GACCTGGCTGGCTTTCACCTGGGTCCACCTGGGCCTGCTCGCCGCCGCCACCGCCCTAGCCACCCCGGTCAGCGTACCCCGTGTCCCCATTCAGCAGATAGGCGGCTGATTGCCTTCCTGGTCTTCCCTCCGGCGTGCTGCCGGACCAGGCTTCCCCAGCCCAGCGACGGGCGCTCCTCCAATCTTCCCCTACTCTCCCATAATAAGGTTGGAAAAGGGTTTCTTCTAAGTCTCTTTCAGCTTGACATGGGTAACAGTAAAGTGATAATATTCTAATTAGGTAGCAGAACGTTCTTCGGAAAACCCGGAGCGGTCCCCAGCCAATCCACAACACGCGCTGTTTCCGCCGCTTGCCGGGGTTAGTGGCACCCCTTTCCCGCTTCAGGGTGCCTTGCGGCCTTGATCGTCGCCTGGTTCCTGCTTCCTTAATACTCAACGGCCTCTAGGAATATGGAAGGAGCATCTGCATGGTTTCTAAAAGAGATTCATGGCGCAAATGGTGGTATTTGATCCCGATGGTGGCGCTGTTACTTGGCCTCGGTGTGGCGGCCTACGCCCTCCAGGCCAAGTCGGGCGCAGCCCCGCTGACGGGAAAAGCAGCAGTGCAGCCGAACGCCGTCAGCGGCGGCACGGCAGCCGCCCCGGTTGACATCAACTGGGACGTACAGGCCCCGGTAACCACGAATGTGGGCAACGGCGTCACGGTCATTCATTCGGTCAAGAACGATGTCTCGCCTGCGCTGCGCGACATCCCGAATGCCCCCAGCCTGCCCCGCATTTCGGAGAACGAAGGCCCCGGCATTAATTACAACCTGGGCAGCCCGGCCAAAGACCCGGTAGTCCAGAACTGGTTTGGCGCGCTAGCTATGCCGACGCCGAGCGTGAGCTTTGAGGGCATCAGCTCCGTTACGTCCGGCTGCGGTTGTCTGCCGCCGGATACCAACGGCGATGTCGGGCCGAACCACTATGTCCAGACGGTGAACTCCGCGTTCCAGATCTGGGATAAGACCGGCACCGTCCTGCGCGTGGCTACTAACTTCAACACGCTGTTCGCCGGTTTTGGCGGTCCCTGCCAGACCCGCAACGACGGCGACCCGGTGGTCCTCTATGATTCGCTGGCCGACCGCTGGTTCATCACCCAGTTCACCACGGCCCCGCCGTATTACGAGTGCGTCGTGGTCTCGACCAGCGCTGACCCGCTGGGCACCTACAACCGCTATGCGTTCAACGTCAGCCCCAACTTGCTTTATGACTACTCGAAGTTCGGCGTCTGGCCGGATGCGTACTATGGCACCGCCAACCGCTTCCTGAACGGCGCGAGCTTCGACAGCCCGGTCATCATGGCCTTCGACCGCGCGGCGATGATCGCGGGCACCGCCGCGACCTTGCAGCAGGTCAACCCGGGTAGCTTCTACTTCGGCATCCAGCCTGCTGACCTCGACGGCACCGTTGCGCCGCCTGCCGGTTCGCCCGGCTACTTCGCGACCAGCGCGGGCACCCAGACCACGATCCGCTTCTGGAAGTATCATGTGGACTGGATCAACCCGCTGTCCACGACCCTGACCGGGCCGATCAACATCGGCAGCGCGCCCTTTGACCCCGACTTGTGCGGCGGTTCCCGTAACTGCATCCCGCAGCCCGCCACTGTGCGCCGCCTGGATACAGTCTCCTCGGGCCGCTTCATGCACCGCCTGGCCTATCGCAACTTCGGCGATCACGAGTCGCTGGTTGCCAGCACCGCCGTGGATGTAGATGGGGCCGACCACGCGGGCGTCCGCTGGTGGGAACTGCGCGGCCCGCAGGGCACGCCGTTCGTTTACCAGCAGGGCACGTACGCCCCCGACGCCGACAACCGCTGGATGCCGGGCATCTCGCAGGACAAGGATGGCAACATCGCCATTGCCTACTCGGTGGCGAGTACCACCACCTTCCCCTCGATCCGCTACGCCGGTCGCCTGGCGACCGACCCGCTCGGCACGCTGGGCCAGGGTGAAGCCACGCTGATCGCCGGGACCGGCTCGCAGACCAGCACCAGCGGGCGCTGGGGCGACTATGCGGGCAGGGTGACCGACCCGACCGACGACTGCACCTTCTGGATGACCACCGAGTATTATGCCACCACCAGCAACGCCGGGTGGCAGACTCGCGTCGGCTCGTTCAAGTTCCCGTCCTGCGGCGCGCCGACCACGCCGACCCCGACCGTGACCGGCACTCCGCCGACCGCGACTCGGACGGCGACCCCTGCGCCGGTCATCACCCCGTGCGGCAACTACACCTACACCGTCGGCACGACGGCCTTCGTGTCGGGCACGCAAGGGCTGAACATCCGCTGCGATGACTGTTCCACGCTGGTCAATGCGCCGTTCCCGATCCAGATGTACGGAGGCGCAACGTACAACAGTGGGTATGTCTCATCGAACGGCAATATCCAGTTTAACAGTAGTGACAGCGCCTTCGGTGCCGTCTGCTTACCCGTCCCGATCTTCGAGGATGCCGTTCTTGCTTACTGGGATGACCTGATCACGAACAACAACGCCGCCCAGGACGTCTTCAGTTCGACTACCGGCACGGCGCCGAACCGCATCTGGAACCTCGAATGGCGGGCGCAAGCGCTGCGCGATAACAGCAATGTGAACTTCGAGATCCGCTTCTACGAGGGCCAGCAGCGATTCGACATCGTCTATGCTGCCGCTCCTAATGGCGGCAACGGTGCTACCGTCGGGGTGATCCACGATAACACGTACTTCACCCAGTACTCGTGTAACGCCAACCCGCCGTTGACCGCGGGCCTGTCGCTCAGCTTCACCTTGAACTGCGTCAATGCGACACCCACGCCAAACGCGACCGCGACCAGAACGGCGACGCCGATCCCGACGACCTGTCCGGTGCAGTTCGTGGACGTGGCGAACGGCAGCACGTTCTACGAGTTCATCCGCTGCCTGGCCTGCCGTGGCATCGTCAATGGCTACCCCTGCGGTGGCCCCGGCGAACCCTGCCCCGGCAACTACTTCCGCCCCAACGCCAATGTGACCCGCGGCCAGGTCTCCAAGATCGTCTCCGAGTCGGCGGCGTTTGCCGACCCGGTGCCGAGCA
>JBDTWC010000539.1:0-3092 GCA_040006875.1 Acidobacteriota bacterium
CACCGTGGACGGTTCGCACCCTCGCGTTCTCACGCTTTCTCCGAAAGAGCTCTTGGTTCTCGAGTTGCTCCGGGATCAGGAGTTGTACGGTCTGCAGCTCGTCGCCGCGTCGAGCCGCCGGCTGAAGCGCGGTACCGTCTACGTCACGCTCGGTCGGATGGAAAAGAAGGGCTATATCACCTCGACGCTCGAGGCTGCACCGTCCAGGGCGGGTGGGTTGCCTCGACGCATCTACACGGCGACAGCTCTGGGACGCCGCATGTTCGCCACCTGGACCAGCGGCGCGAAGCAGTTAGTGCCGGAGTTCGGGCGATGAAGCCGCCGGGCACGCGGCTTCGGGCCCTGGCAGCGCACCTGCTCGACGCGAGCACGGTGGAGTACCTGGTCGATCCGGCAATCGCCGACATGCAAGCCGAGTACGAGGACGCGTCGCGCCGAGGGCTGGCCTGGCGGAAACGCTGGATTTGCCTTCGCGGTCACCTCTCGTTCTTCACGATGATCGTCGCGCATGGCCGCGCCGTGCCAGCGATGAACGGCGGCGTGGCGCCGTTGCGAGGCCTGTCACTGGACGTCCGGCTCGCCCTGCGGCTGCTGGTGAAGCACCGCGGCCTGACAGTGGTGGCGACGGTCGCGATGGCCTTCGCGATCTGGAGCGGCATCGGCGCCTTCGAGTTCTACACCCAGTTCATGCACCCTGCGCTGCCTCTTGACGGCGGCGCGCGGATTGTTGGGATCGTGATCGTCGACACCGCCACTCGCGGTGAAGGATCGCCGACCCTTCATGACTTCGTGGCGTGGCGTGACGCCCTGACGTCCGTGCAGGACCTCGCGGCCTATCGTGACCGCAACTGGAACGTGATCGTCGGCACTGCCGCGCCGGAGCCGGTCGCGGTCGCGGAGGTCAGCGCGGCGACGTTTCGTGTCGTCCGGGAGCGCCCCGTTCTTGGACGGCCGCTGGTCGAGGCCGATGAGAAGCCCGACGCACCGTGGGTCGTCGTCATCGGACACGACGTCTGGCAATCGCGGTTCGAGTCCGACCCACAGGTCATCGGAAGGGAGCTGCGTCTGGGCAACGTGGTCCACACCATCGTGGGCGTGATGCCGGAGGGCTTTCGTTTTCCCTTGGCGCACGGCTTCTGGGTTCCTCTCAGGTTGAATCCCCTGGACTACCCACGGCAGCAAGCCCCCCTCCTCCGGGTCTTCGGCAGGCTGGCGCCTGGCGCCACGCTCGAAGCCGCGCAGCCGGAATTGACAGTCCTCGGCGCCACCGCTGCCGCCGCCTTTCCCGACACCCACGAGCATCTCAAGCCGCGGATCGTGCCCTACATCGATTCGATCTTCGGCTCGTTTTCGGCAGACAGCGCCAGCGAAGTGTTCATGGGCAACCTGCTGAGTGTTCTGCTGGTGTTTCTCGTCTGCGGCAACGTCGCGCTGTTGATGTTCGCCCGGGCCGCCACGCGCGAGAAGGAGATCCTCGTGCGAACGGCGCTCGGCGCCGGGCGCGGGCGGATCATGGGGCAATTGTTCGTGGAAGCGTTGGTGCTGGCGATGGTGGCTGCGGTCATCGCGGTGACGTGCGCGCAACTGACCTGGCATGCACTGTTCGCGATGGTGATGGAGAACGTGTTCGAGAATCGCATTCCGTTCTGGCTCCACTCGAGCCTCTCTCCCAGGACGCTGCTCTACGCCGGGCTGCTGACCTTTGTGGCCGCCGCCATCGCAGGCCTTCTCCCGGGGTTCAAACTGACCCGCGGCCTCGGGACGCGCCTGAGGCCGTCGGGCCCGGGAGGCAGCGGCCTGCGCTTCGGCGGCATCTGGACGGTCTTGATCGTCATGCAGGTCGCGGTGATGGCGATCGTCCCGACTCCCGTGATCGCGATTTATGGAGACGTGGCCAAGTGGGCACGCGCGGCGCACGCCGGCCTGGTTCCTGAACAGTATCTCGCCGCGGCGATTGCGATGGACCGCGACAAGGTGCCTGGCGCGACCGGCGCGGCGTTTTCGGCACGATTCACCGCCGCGACTCAGGAGCTCGAGCGACGGCTCGAGGCCGAACCCGGCGTCACGGGCGTCACCGTCGCCAGCGTGCTGCCATTGATGGATCACCCGTCCCGTCAAATCGACGTCGACGAGGGGGGCACCGCGTCCGTGGATCGCAATTCCACACACCGGTGGGTGTCTTCGGCCTCGGTCGCTCTGGACTTCTTCGAGGTGCTGGACACGCCGATCCTCGTCGGCCGTGCGTTTCACTCCGGCGACCTGCTGCCAGGCGCGCGGACGGTCATCGTGAACCAGTCGTTCGCGCAGCTGGTGCTCGGAGGCACCGACCCGATCGGCCGGCGCCTGCGATACAGCGACGTCACACAGCAGAACGCGGCGAGCTCCGCAAACCAACCGTGGTATCAAGTCGTGGGCCTCGTGGGGGATCTCGGCATCACCCCGGAAGAGCGGGACTCGAAGAGGGCCCGGGACTCGAGGAGGGCCCGCATCTATCACCCGCTGGTTCCTGGCGGAAGTTATCCCGTCCGCATGGCCGTCCATACCATGGGCGATCCCTTGCTCTTCGCTTCACGCCTGCGTTCCATCGCCAGAGACGTGGAGCCCACGCTTCAGATCTCGGAGATCGCCCGCTTCGATCAGGTCGCTGCCGCAGGTGCCCGCACGATGACGCTACTCTTTTTGCTGTTCCTGGCGCTGGCATTCGTCGTCGTGCTGCTCTCGCTCACCGGCATTTACGCGGTGTTCTCCTTCGTCGCCTCGCAACGAACGCGAGAGATGGGCATTCGCGTTGCGCTGGGCGGACGGCCGCGACACGTGATCGCCGTTCTGTTTCGCCGCCCACTGATGCAAGTCGGGCTGGGTATCCTGATCGGATTGATCGTCGCCGACCGCCTGTCGGAGGGGGAGATGGTGCGCGTCATCGCGCTGTACGCGTGCGGCGTCGTCGCGGTTTCGGTACTGGCGACCCTGGGGCCGGTGCGACGCGCGCTCAGGATCCAGCCACTCGACGCGCTGCGCGCAGAGTGATGACGTCACGTTGCAAGGTGCGCTTCCGGCGCGAGCGGGCAGCCAGCGAGTGGGCGACGTCACAT
>JBDTWC010000540.1:0-3086 GCA_040006875.1 Acidobacteriota bacterium
GAAGTCCGCGTATCGCGTGACCACCACCGCCGGCCCGCCGCCGGCCATGACGGTCCAGCCTGTGCCGCTGATGGGGTAGCCGTAGATGAAGTCGACGTTGATGGTGGCGATGCGCAGGCCCTGTCCGATCGCGCCGTCGATGCCTGGCCGCAGCCGCACCCCGCCGGCGATGTCACTATCAAGTTGCGTTCCACCTGCCGACCGGCCGTCACTTTCGAGGGAAGATAGGCCATGCAAGTTCCGGATCGCGTGCGTGAGCGGCTCGAGCGATCGTGCGAGCTGCCATTCTCGCTGCTATCGCCCGCGCCGGACGTGTCAGACGGCGCGATCCTGCCGCTGACCTCCTTTCGCCACGATCCGCTCGGGCTCGCCGTGGTCGACCGCGGCGCCCAGTGCTGGCGCGTAATGTCGCGTCGGCCTGAGGCGGGTGAGGGGATCGATGCGGCGTGGGCCGACGGCCGGCTCCGCGACGCGGCGGCCGTGCGCGCGCCCTACGGGATCGACGGTCCCGGTCAAGCCTATCGGCTCCTCAACGGCGCCGGCGACTTCACGCCCGGGGTGCTCGCCGACGTCTATGGCTCCTGCGCGGTCGTATCGGCGCTCAGTGAGGCCATGGTGCCGGTGGCCCGGCTGCTCGGCAACGCGTTGCTCGAGCTCGACGTCGTCACCGGCGTGGTGCTGAAGCGCCGCGCCAGAGGCCATGCCGCTGCCGGTCCGAACGTGTTGGCAATACTGGGCGCCGCACCCCCCGAACGGCTGATCGTCAGTGAAGGCGCGTGGCGCTTCGAGGTGCACCTCACGACCGGCGTGAACGTGGGTCTCTTCACCGACATGCGGCTGGAGCGCACGCGCATCGCCGGGATCGCGCGCGAACGGCGCGTCTTGAACCTCTTTGCCTACACCGGCGCGCTGTCAGTGGCGGCCCTGGGCGGCGGGGCAGCGGTGGTCACGAGCGTGGATCTGTCGGAGGGCGTGCTGGCCTGGTCCCGCGACCACATGGCGTTGAACCAGTTGCCGGCCGATCGTCATGAGACGGTGGCTGCGGATGTGCCGGGCTATCTCGAAGATGCGGTGGCGCGCGGCGCGCAGTTCGACCTCGTGCTGATTGACCCGCCGAGCGTCTCCACGGCGCGCGCTGCCGGCTTTGCCATCGGCCGCGACTACGCCACGCTCATGACCGCCGCGTGTCGGGTGCTCGCGCCCGGCGGCGTTCTGTGGCTGGCCACCAACACGCGCGGCTTCTCCCTGGTCGGGGCGGCGCAGCTGGCGGCGGGGGCCGCGGGACGCGCGGCGCGTGTGGTCGCGATGGGCGGCCTGCCGCCTGACTATCCGACCGAGCTGTCGGACGCCGACGCGCGCTACCTGCAGACCTGTCTGCTCCGCCTGACCTAGCCGCGGCGGATCGCGGCGACCTTCTCGTCGAGTTCGCGCGTCATCCGGTCGGTGTCGCGGCGGAACTCTTCCTGGACCTTGGCCAGCGTCTCCACGTCGAAGGCGCCCGTCAGGCTGGTCTGGTGCATGATCTCGGCCTGGGCGCGCCGCGCGGCGTAGACCTGACGGGTCTCGGCGATTGCCGCCTTCTGCGCCTCGGTGAGCGGGGTGTCGGCGGTGCCGGCCTCGGTGTCCTTCTGGCGCAGGCGAGCCATGGCCAACTCGATGGCACTCTTTGGGGCGTCGTCGTCGTTCATGGTTCCATCTTAGTCGCGGGCGCCGCCGCGATCGTGACCAAGTGGCCGGACTATGATCGAGGGATGAGTTCGCCGCCGCTCGTCGAAGGCCAGGTCTACGCGCGCATCGGGGAAGACGGGTTTGCCCGGCTCGTGCGCGCCTTTTACGCCCAAGTGCCCGGAGATGACATCCTCGGGCCGATGTATCCCGCCGACGACCTCGCCGGCGCCGAGGAGCGGCTGCGGGATTTCCTGGTCGGCCGCTTCGGTGGGCCGCCGCGCTACATGGAGCAGCGGGGCCATCCGCGGCTGCGCATGCGCCACATGCCCTTTGCCATTGACGCCGCAGGCAGGAACCGCTGGGTGACGATGATGGACAAGGCGCTCGTCGAGGCCGCGATTCCCGACGACGCGGTGGCGGTGCTGCAGCCCTTCTTCCATCACATGGCGTCGTTCATGATCAACCGGAGCTGAGCCGCGCCGGGGCTGGTGGAGTAGGCTTCTACCCATGACCAGCGTGCATGTGGAATCCGCGGGCGGCATGTTCGCCCAGACAATCAGCGTGCGCCACCATGCCGTGGTGAGCGACGAGGGGGTGGCCGTGGGCGGCGAGGATCGCGGTCCCGATCCGGCCGAGCTGCTGCTCGGCGCCCTCGGCGCCTGCGTGGCCATGACCCTGAAGATGTACGCCGGCCGGAAGGGCTGGGACACCGGCGCGATCCAGGTCGACCTGACCGGCCGCGACGAGAACGGCGTCTTCGTCGTGGAGCGGCGGGTGCACTACGGCGGGGTGCTGAGCGACGAACAGCGCACCCGCCTGGGCGAAATCGCCGGCAAATGCCCGGTGTCGCGCCGCCTCACCGGGCCGGTCGAAATTCGCGCCGTGGCGTGACAACTCTTTACTTTCCGACCAGCGGAAATCCTCTAAACTGGTGACAGTCGCTGAGCCCTTCCTGGAGGCAGTCGCACATGTTCGAGACCATCGTTGATCGTCGGAACTTCCTGCGCGGGTCGGCGCTGTTTGCGGTCGCCATCGGCCTGAGTGTCGCGGCCCCGGCCCTGGCCCAGCAGCGGACCCTGGACGAGGATCCGGACCAGCAGAAGCCGGACGAGAAGAAGGATCCGTTCGCGCCCGACGAGAAGAGCAAGAGCGGCGAGAAGAGCTACGTCGACAAGGACGGCCGCGAGTACCGCATCTGCCCGCAGTGCGCCTACAACATGTACAAGCAGGGCCGCATGTGGGTGTGCGAGAACTGCGGATATAGCTACGTCGAATAGTTAGCGTCGACGGCTGAGTTCATGAGACGCCCGGTTCCCGTTCAGGGGGCCGGGCGTTTCAATTTTTAGCCACCAAGGCCACGAAGTATTTTGTTCGCCAAGTAGTTCTTCGTGTTTTCGTGGTTTCTTTTTCAGGACGCC
>JBDTWC010000541.1:0-3081 GCA_040006875.1 Acidobacteriota bacterium
GGCCATCTCGCGCATCATCAGCGGCGGAAACCACGGGCGCTGGTCGCGCAGGCGCGCCAACGCCTCAATGAAGCCTTCGATCTTGGTTTCGGGCTCAGCTCCGTTCGCGGCGATCTCGGTAGCGGCCGCGGCCACGGCGCGCAGCATGTCGCGCACCACCTCGCGGTAGAGGCCGAGCTTGCCTTCGAAGTGGTAGTAGATCATCGCCTTGTTGACGCCGGCCTCGTGGGCGATGGCGTCGACGCTCACGCCGTCGAAGCCGTGGGCCGAGAAGTCGGCGGCAGCGGCGGCGAAGATGCGATCTTTCGTGGTCGGATCGCTGGCGGCGCGTCCGGCGGCAGGCACCGGACCGGGCCGGCCGGCGCGGGTGCGAGGGGCGCGGCTGAACACGCCTCGGGTGGGTGTAGCAACGGAGGGACGACGGCGGGGTGTGGACGAGGACGGCACTGGGTGAGCGGACTGCTATTTGACCAACTGGTTGGTTTAACTAAATAGTTAATTAGATTTCGGAGCCGGCGTCAAGCGCAGTCTCCAGCCCACGCGCGGCCGGGACCATCCTTACGCCTCTGCGCGTCACAATGGCGCATGCACATTGCAGTGTCGGGCGGCAGCGGATTTCTCGGTCGAGCGCTCGAGCGCGTGCTCACCCAGCAGGGCCATCGCGTGTCGGTGCTGACGCGGAAGGCGCGGCCGGGCCATCCCACCGACATCGCGTGGACGCCCAATGGCGAGGTCGGGCCGTGGGCCCAAGCCCTGCGCGGCGTCGACGCGATCGTCAATCTGGCCGGCGCGGGCATGGCCGACAAGCGCTGGACAGACGAGCGCAAGGCGGACCTGCTCAGCAGCCGCCTGCGGGCCACGTCGAGCCTGGTGAAGGCGATGCAGCAGGTCGACGGCGGCCCGCGCGTGTTCGTGAGCGGCTCGGGCGTGGGCTACTACGGCCACACCGGCGACGAGCGCCTCGACGAGCACGCCCCCGCCGGTCACGACTTCGTGGCCACGATGGCGGCGGCCTGGGAAGCGGCAGCCGCCCCAGCCGCGCGCCTCGGGCGCCTGGTGCTCCTGCGCACCAGCCTCGTGATGGGCCATGAGGGCACGCTGGCAAAGATGCGCCTGCCCTTCAAGCTGGGCGTGGGCGGACGCCTGGGCTCGGGCCGTCAGTGGATGTCGTGGATCCACGTCGACGACTGGGCCGCGCTCGCCGCCCGGCTGATTGCCGATCCGCAGGCCGAAGGCCCGTTCAACTTGTCGGCACCCGAGCCGGTGACCAACGCCGAGTTCACGCGCGCCCTCGGCCGCGTGCTGCACCGCCCCACTATCCTGCCGGTGCCCGCCTTCGCCCTGGAGTTCGCGCTCGGCGAGATGGCGGAGCTGCTGCTCACCGGCCAGCGGGCCGTGCCGGCCAAGGCGCTGGGGCTGCCATTCGGCTTTCGCTACTCCGACCTGGATCAGGCGCTGGCCGCGGCCCTCCGCTAAGCAACCACTCGATCCCGTAGTCCCGCCAGTCGGCGACGTTCGGCAAACCCTGGCGGCGTGGTGGCGTCTCACCTTGCAGACATGCTGACCCTCGATGCCGTTGGCAAACGCTACGGGCAACTCACGGCCGTCGACGGCCTCTCACTGACGGTGCGCCGGGGCGAGGTCTTCGGCCTGCTCGGACCGAACGGCGCCGGCAAGAGCACCACCGTGGGCCTGTCGGTCGGCATGATCGCCCCCGACGCCGGGCGGGTGCTGATTGACGGGGCCGGCGACCCGCGGCTGGCGGCGGTGCGGGCTCGCATCGGCGTGGCCCCGCAGGCGCTGGCCATCTACGACCTGCTCAGCGGCGCCGAGAACCTCGCCTTCTTCGGCCAGATCTACGGCGTCGATAGAGCGCGCCTGAGCGAGCGGGTGCGCTGGGCTCTCGCGTTCGTGGGCCTCACCGAGCGCGGCCCCGACCGCGCCGGCAACTACTCGGGCGGCATGAAGCGGCGCCTCAATCTGGCCGCGGCCCTGGTGCACGACCCGCAGCTCATCCTGCTCGACGAGCCGACCGTCGGGGTCGATCCGCAGTCGCGCAACGCCATCTTCGACAACATCGAAGCGCTCAATCGCGACGGCCGCACCGTGATCTACACGACCCACTACATGGAAGAGGCCGAGCGGCTGTGCGACCGCATCGCCATCATCGACGCCGGCCGCTTGCTGGCGCTGGGCACGGTCGACGAGCTGCTCGCCGCGCATGGTGGCGCGTCCACCCTGGTCGTGCAGACCACCGACGGCGAGGTCCGCGTGCAGACCGCAGATCCGCTCGCCGAGCTGAACCGCCGCGCCGCCACCACCGCCATCCGCACCTTCCACGTCGAGCGGCCCACGCTCGAACACGTGTTTCTGCATCTGACCGGCAAGAGCCTCAGAGACTGACCATGCGCCAAGTCATCGCCCTCGCCGTCAAGGACCTGCGCGTGCTGCCGCGGGTGCGCACCGCCTTCTTCTTCACGCTCATCTGGCCGATCATCGTGGCCGTGATGTTCGGCTACGCCTTCAGCGGGTCATCGAGCGGCACGGTCACCGGGCTCAAGGTGGCGCTGGTCGACGACGACGCCAGCGACGGCTCGCGCGCCTTCGCCACGCGCCTGCACGACTCGGGACAGTTCGTGCTCACGCCGATGACACGGGCCGAGGCCGAAACCGCCGTGCGCCGCGGCCAGCAAACGGCGTTTCTCGCCATCAAGCCTGGCTTCGGCGAACGCTCGCAGCGGATGTTCTACGGTAGCCCGCGCGAGATCGAGGTCGGCAACGATCCGTCACGCGGCGCCGAAGCGGCGATGATCGAAGGCCTGCTGATGAAGGCCGCGGCCGTGGACCTGCAGAGGATGTTCAGCGATCCCGCGGCCTCGGCGGCGATGGTCGATGCGGCCATGGCCGATGCCGACCGGGATCCCGACGCGCCGCCCGAGCTGCGCCACTTTCTGGGCGAGCTGAAGCAGTTCGTGGGGTCGCCGGCCAAGAGTGCCGGCGGAGTCGGTGGCGGCAACGACTGGCAGCCGCTCAAGGTCACCAATGCGGCGGTGACGCGCGAGCGGGTCGGGCCGGCCAACT
>JBDTWC010000542.1:0-3077 GCA_040006875.1 Acidobacteriota bacterium
CCAATCCGAAGGTCTCGCCCTCGTCGATCGTGAAGCTCACGCCGTCGACCGCCTTCACGACGGTGCCCTTCTGGAACAGCCCGCCGCCGCGCGTGAAGTGCTTGGTGAGGTTCCGGACCTCGACCAGCGGCCCGCTCATCGTGCGGCTCCGACCGACTGGTGCAGCACGCAGCGGGCGCGATGGCCGGCGGCCACCAGCACGTCGGGAGGCACCGCGCGATCGCAGATCGCGACCCGGCTGGCGCACCGCGGCGCAAACGAACAGCCCGGCGGCAGCGCACCGAGGTTCGGTACCGTGCCGTCGATGGCGACGAGCCGCTCGCCGGCGCGCCCGTGCGGAATCGAGGCCAGCAGACCGCGGGTGTAGGGGTGGGCGGGGGCGCGGAAAATAGCCCGCACCGGGCCGGTCTCGACGATCCGGCCGGCGTACATCACAGCCACGCGGTCGGCCACTTCGGCAATCACGCCGAGATCGTGGGTGATGAGCAGCAACGACAGATCGAAGGTGCGCTTCATCTCGCGCAGCAGGTCGAGGATCTGCGCCTGCACGGTGACGTCGAGCGCGGTGGTGGGTTCGTCGGCGATGACCAGCGGCGGCTTGCAGGCCAGAGCCACCGCCAGCATCACCCGCTGCCGCATGCCGCCCGACAGCTGGTGCGGGTAGTCGTCGACCCGCCGTTCCGGATCGACGATCTTCACCGCGCGCAGCAGCTCGATGGCGCGATCGCGGGCCTCGCGCGCCGTGGCCAGGCCGTGGACCACGAGCGACTCGCCGATCTGCTTGCCGACCCGCATCACCGGGTTGAGTGCGGCCATCGGTTCCTGGAACACCAGGCCGATGCCGGCGCCGCGGACCGCGCACATCTCCCGCTCCGAGAGCGTCAGCAGGTCCTGGCCCCGGAACAACACGTGGCCGGCGGCAATGCGTCCGGGCGCCTGCACGAGGCGCAGGAGCGAGAACGCGGTCACCGACTTGCCGCTGCCTGACTCCCCGACCAGACCGAGCGTCTCGCCCTTGCGGATCTCGAACGACACGTCGTTGACCGCGACGAGCGGCGTCTTGCCTACGTCGAACACGGTCGTGAGCCCCTGCACCGACAGCAAGGGTTCGCCGTCCCCGGGTTCAGTCAACAGCGACCTCACGGAACTCGCCGAACACGTCCCGCATGGTATCCGCAATCTCGCCCACCGTGGCCTGCGCTTCCACGGCCGCGATGATCGGCGGCATCAGGTTGTCGGGGCCGTGTGCGGCCGCGCGCACCGCCTCGATAGCAGCGTGCCACGCGTTCGGATCGCGGGCGGCGCGCAGGGCCTGGAGCTTGGCCACCTGCCGGCGCTCGACGTCGGGATCGAGCGCGAACACGGCCACGGTGGGCCGATCGGCGGTGGCGAAGCGATTCACGCCCACGACTACGTCGGTGCCCGCATCGATGCGCTGTTGCGCCAGGTAGGCGGATTCCTGGATCTGCCGCTGGATATAGCCGGCCTCGATCGCCCTCAGCGTGCCGCCCACGCCCTCGATGCGCGCCAGCAGCGCCAGCGCGCCCGCCTCGATCTCGTCGGTCAGCGCTTCGATCTGCCACGAGCCGCCGAACGGATCCACGGTGTGGGCCACCCCCGACTCATGGGCGATGATCTGCTGCGTGCGCAACGCGATGCGCGCCGATTCCTCGGTCGGCAGCGCCAGCGCCTCGTCGCGGCCATTGGTGTGAAGCGACTGTGTGCCGCCAAGCACCGCGGCCATGGCCTGCACGGCCACGCGCACGATGTTGTTGTCGGGCTGCTGCGCGGTCAAGGTGCTGCCTGCGGTCTGGGTGTGGAAGCGCAGTTGCAGTGCCTTCGCGTTGGTGGCGCCGAAGCGGTCACGCATCAGCCGTGCCCACAGGCGCCGGGCGGCGCGGAACTTGGCCACTTCTTCGAGGAAGTCGTTATGCGCGTTGAAGAAGAACGAGAGCCGCTGGCCGAACGCGTTGACGTCGAGACCGGCCGCTACCGCCGCGCTCACGTACGCGATCGCGTTGGCGAACGTGAACGCCACCTCTTGCACGGCCGTGGAACCTGCTTCGCGAATGTGATAGCCGCTGATCGAGATGGTGTTCCACTGCGGCACCTCGCGTTGGCAGTACGCGAAGATGTCGGTGACGATGCGCAGTGACGCCGCCGGCGGGTAGATGTAGGTGCCGCGGGCGATGTACTCCTTCAGTATGTCGTTCTGAATCGTGCCCGAGAGCGACGCCGCACTCACGCCCTGACGTTTGGCCACTGCCACGTAGAGCGCGAGCAGTACGATCGCGGTGGCGTTGATGGTCATCGAGGTCGACACTTGGCCGAGCGGAATGCCATCGAACAGCGCCGTCATGTCCTCGATCGAGTCGATGGCCACGCCGACCTTGCCGACCTCGCCGGCCGCGAGCGTATGGTCCGAGTCGTAGCCGATCTGCGTCGGCAGATCGAAGGCCACGCTCAGCCCGCTCACGCCCTGGCCCAGCAGGTAACGGTAGCGTGCGTTCGATTCCTCGGCCGTGCCGAAGCCGGCGTACTGGCGCATGGTCCAGAGGCGGCCACGATACATCGTCGGCTGGATGCCGCGGGTGTAGGGAAACTCTCCCGGAAAGCCCACGTCCTCGCGCTGGTCGTTGGCCTCGAGGTCGGTGGGCGTCTTGTAGTAGGGAGGCGAGTCACCAGCCATGTTGACCAGCATTGTAGCGAGGGCCAGCGGGTTCTCCGAGACGAGGCTGGCGCGCCTCTTGCACAAAAATGCACCGACTCCTAGAATGTCGAGGTTCGAGTCGGGTTCCGAGCCTGCGCATCCGACCGCGCCACGCTCGTGCGAGGGGAGAAACGCTTGGATGACGTCCAGAACCACTTGGCCAGGAAGCTGGCCGAGGCGATCAAGGCGGCGGTGGCTCAGAGCGCCGAGGTGGAGGCCTGCCACGAGCGCGCTCGTGAGGCCGGCTTCGAGCTGAAGGTCACGCTCGATGCGGCCGTCGGCTTTGCCACGCTGCCCGGACACGAAGGGGGCCGCGCCGCTGAGGACGGGGCGGCGAGTGCGAGCGTTGGCGACGAGCTCCTGACCT
>JBDTWC010000543.1:0-3074 GCA_040006875.1 Acidobacteriota bacterium
GGCGAGCAGCGAGTCGCCGAGCTACGCCGAGAGCGAGTACCCGAGCGTGGCAGGCTGGCCGACGGCGGCAGCACTCGTTCGCGGCTCCTGGAAACTCCTCATGACCGAGCGCGCCCAGTTGTTCGATCTCGCCGCCGATCCCGACGAACAGCGCGACCTCGCGCCGGCCCAGCCGGCTCGGGCGCGCGAGATGACGGCGGCACTGCAGGTCATCAGGCGGCGGGTGGCCGAGACCACGGCGGCGCCGGCCGCAGCAACCACTGACACCGCGCAGCGTCTGCGCGCACTCGGCTACGTTGCCGCCCCCACGGCCCGCGCGGCCACGGCCACGGCCATGCCGGCCACGGCGCTGCGCGACTGGTCGATTTTTGAAGCGGCGCTCACCGACAGCCGCACTGGACGAGTGGCCCGGGCCCTGCCGGTGTTCGCGTCGCTCGCTGCCGCGTATCCCGATGCGCCGATCTTCGCCTCGACCTACGCGCGCGCGCTCGCCGACACCGGCGCCATCAGGCAGGCCCTCACGCAGTTGCGCGCGGCTGTGGCCCGCTGGCCCTCTGACTGGTCGCTCTTCCACGAACTGTCGGCCACGGCGCGCGCGGCCGGGCTCGCCGCCGAAGCACGCCGCGCCGAAGAGGCCGCGCTCGCCCTCAATCCTCACGAGCCATCGGCGCTGAATGGCAAGGGGCTGCTGCTCGCCGATGCGGGCGCGCCGGCCGAGGCGGCGCAGGCGTTCGCGCTGGCAGTCGAGTACGACCCGACCAGTGGCCCGTATCACGCCAACCTCGGCAACGCCCGTCGCGCCCTGGGCGACCTCGACGGCGCGGCCGCGGCCTATCGGGAGGCGCTGGCGCGCGTGCCGGATCTGGCCGACGCCGCCAACGGCCTCGGCGTCGTGCTCGTGCAGCAGCAGCGCGCGGCCGAGGCGTTGCCCTTTCTCGAACGGGCGGCGCGCGATGCGGGCTTCCTCGAGGCGCAGCTGAATCTCGGCATCGCGTTGCAGCAGGCTGGAGAGACCGATCGTGCCGTGGCGCAGTATCGCAAGCTGGCGGCGTTGGCGGCTCCGTCGCGCGAACGCGCCGCCGCGCGCGCCCTGCTCGGAGAGCTAGGGCGGAAATGATCGGCCGCGTCTGGGCCCTGCTCGCCTGCCTCACGTGCGCGACGGCGTGCGCCCGGCCGCCGGCTCCGCCCGCGCCGGCAACGGCCCGCGATGTCGTGCTCATCACCATCGACACGCTGCGCGCCGATCACGTCGGCGCCTATGGTCACGCGGCCGCGCGCACCAGCACCCTCGACGGCCTCGCTCGTGACGGCGCGCGCTTCGCACGGGCCTGGGCCACGGCGCCGATCACGTTGCCGTCGCACGCGAGTCTTCTCACCGGCCGCTACCCACCGGCGCACGGCGCGCGCCACAACGGCATCGCCGTCGACGCCGCCGTACCCACGCTGGCGGCGCGCCTCAAGGAGGCCGGCTTCGTCACCGGCGCGTTCGTCTCGGCGTTCCCGCTCGACCAGCGCCTCGGCCTGGCGCGCGGCTTCGACGTCTACGACGACGTGCTGCCCCGCGGCGCCGATGGCCGTCCGCTCAACGAGCGCAGCGGCGACGACACGGTAACGCGGGCGCTGGGGTGGCTGCGACAGCAAGGCGGCGCGCGCGTGTTCCTGTGGGTGCATCTGTTCGAACCGCACGCGCCCTACGGTCCACCGGGCGCCGGCGGTGCGGCGACGACGCGCTACGACGACGACATCGCCGTGGCCGATCGCGAGGCCGGGCGCCTGCTCGCGGCGCTGGGGGAACGCGCCAGCCGCGCGCTGGTCGTGGCCACCGCCGATCACGGCGAGGCCTTCGGCGAACATGGCGAGATCGGCCACAGCATCTTCGTCTACGACACGACCCTGCGGGTGCCCCTGGTGATGCGCGGGCCGGGCGTGCCAGCGGGACTGGTCGTGCCCGACGACGTGTCGCTCGTCGACCTCGCGCCGACCATCGCCGCACTCACCGGTGTGGCGGCCTTCGACGCCGACGGTCAGTCGCTGGCCGGCGTCTTGGCCGGCCACGCGCTGGCACCGCGCGCGCTCTACGCCGAGTCGTTCGCGCCATACTTCGACTTCGGCTGGGCGGCACTGCGCGCCGTACGCGAGGGCGGCGTCAAGTACATCGCCGCGCCCCGGCCCGAACTCTTCGACCTCGATGCCGATCCCGGCGAGTCGGCCAACCGCGCCGCGCTCGACCCCCGCGCCGCCGCCCGGCTTGACGCACGCGCTGCGGCCTGGAGTGCCGCAGTGCCCGAGGCGGCGCCAGCGGCCAGCGCCGAAGCCACGGCCCGTCTGCGCTCGCTCGGCTATCTGAGTGGCGCCGGAACCGGGCCCACGTCGACGCGGGACGGCCGGGCCGATCCGAAGGACAAGATCGACATCGCCTCGCGGATCGCGATGGTCACGTCGGGCGAGGTGCAGGGCGAGGCGCGCGTGGCGGCGCTGCGCGCCATCCTCCGTGACGACCCCGGCAACCCACAGGCGCACTTGCGCCTCGGCTTTGCCGAGCTCGAACGTCAGCAGTGCGGCGCGGCCGAGCCGCATCTGCGCGCGGCCCTTGCCGCCGGCGTGCCCTCCGCCGACGCTGGACTCGGCCTCGCTCAATGCCGCGGGGCGAGGGGCGATCTCAAGGGCGCCGCCGAGGCGCTCGCGGCCGCGCGGCGCGCTGAGCCCGGCAATCCAGTGGTGTCGGCCAACCTGGGCCTGGTCGCGTTGCAGCAGGGTCACTGGTCGGATGCCATTCCGTTACTCCGCGAGGCGCTGGCCGCCGATCCGCTGTTGCTCGAGGCGCGGTTTGCGCTGGCCCGCGCGCTCGCCCTGTCTGGGGACCGGGCCGGCGCGATCTTAGAAACCGAACGTTTGCTAGGAGAATTGCCGCCGACCGCACCACAACGGCTCGAGGTGCAACGCCTGCTGGCCGCACTCCAGTGACCGATAGGGTCTCTGGGAGGCCGATCGACGGGTAATTGGTCAGGGACGAACCGCTGCGCATATCCGTGCGATTCCTGCAACCATCACATTTGAAACGACTTAACGAGACG
>JBDTWC010000544.1:0-3072 GCA_040006875.1 Acidobacteriota bacterium
CGTGCAGACGGTGCTCTATACCCTCGGCTACGTCGCCTTCGGGGTACGGCCGAGCTCGTGGCTCATGCTCGGCCTGGCCACGCTCTCGGTCACCATCGCCTTCTGCGGGATCATGATGCTCGTGGCCACGCTCGGAAAGACCGAGCAGGCCGCGTCGGGCACGGCCTGGGCCATTCTGATGCCGCTCTCGATGGTGGGCGGCGGCATGGTGCCGCAGTTCATCCTGCCGCCGTGGATGAACACCGCCGGACTGGTCAGTCCGATGCGCTGGACCATTCGCGCCATCGAGGGCGCCTTGTGGCGCGGCTTCTCGCTGAGCGAGATGGCCGTGCCGTGCGCGATCCTGATCCTGACTGGCGCGGCCTGCTTCGCGCTCGGCACGAGGCGCCTGGTCGCCGACTAGCGCCTGCAGCGACTACGCGTCGCGACGCCTGGCCAGTGCGGTTCGCAGCAGCGCCACCCCGGCGTACGACACGACCACCACGACCAGCCAGCGCAGCGTCACCAACTCGAGCGACTTGACCACATAGGCCGCCACCAGCACGCCGGGAATACCGCCGAGGGCGATGCCGAGCGCCGCCTGGCCGTCGTACTTGTGGGCGCGCACGAACTTCATCCCGCCGATCGGCAGCATGTAGGCGGCCGAGCCCATCATGATCGGAAATGCCGCCCGTGGGTTCATGCCGAGCAGGCTGAAGATGATGAGGCTGGGCGCATAGCTGCCGATGCCGAGCGCGTTGAACGCGCCGAGCACGAAGTTCACGGCGGCCGCAAAAGCCAGGGTCGGCCCCGAGAAGCCGATTGCCTCGCCACCGCCAGGAATCAGTTGCAGATTGGTGAGCAGCATGAACACCGCGCCGGTCACGAGCGCCAGTCCCATGCCGATCTGGATCGGACGTTTGGGCAGGCCCGACACCACGCCCGCGCCCACGTAGCCGCCGACCGCGCCAATCGGCACCATCACCATCACGGTGAAGGGATCGACGGCGACCGCGGTCATGAAGGCAAACGCCTCGAGCGCGACCGGCACGGAGCTGCCCACGTTGAGCGTGCCCGGGATCCACTCGTCGCGCACCATCTTCAGGAAGCGGAAGGCCGCCGTGGTGGGCGCGTAGTTGCCGATGCCGAGGGTGTCGAAGAAGAGCGTCACCGCACCGAGGCCGAGCTGCAGCAGGGTCGGGGCCTGATGGGGATGAGCGCCGCTCGTGGCACCGCGCCACCACGACCACACGAAGACCACGATGACGAGCAACAGGCCAGCAAGCAGGACGGGAATGGGACCAGGCATGGAGGTCACTCAGAACGAGCCGAAGGTCGAGCCGATGACGAGCACGGCCGCCAGGGCCAGCAGCGGGCCGACCACCGACACCATGAACATGTCGAAATAGGCTTCGCGATGCGTGAGCCGGCAGATGCCGAGCATGGTGATCACCGCGCCGTTGTGCGGCAGTGAATCGAGGCCGCCGCAGGCGATGGCGGCGACGCGGTGCAGCAGCTGTGGACTGATGCCCGCGGCCGCGGCCATGGCCAGATAGCTCTTGCCCAGCATGCCGAGCGCAAGGCCCAGCCCGCCGGCCGCCGACCCGGTGATGCCGGCCATGATGTTGACCGCAAGCGCCTCGTTGACCAGCACGTTCGAGGTCAGTCCGGCAAGCGCCGCCTGCACCGTGGCGAACCCGGCCAGCGACGCGATCACGGCGCCGTAGGCGATTTCAGACGCCGTGTTGAAGATCGGCAGCATGGCGCTGAAGGTGCCCTGATTGAGCGAGCCCTTCAGGTCGGGCCAGCGCCCGAAGTGCAACGCGATGGCGGTGACGATGGCCAGCGCGAGCGCGGCCACGAGCGCCCATAAGCCACGCACGTCGTTCACGCCGACGGCGCCGAACCGCGGTTCCTTCAGGTAGGCCAGGTCCATCGCCGGGATGATCCACCAGGTCATGGCCACGTTCATCACCAATACCATCACGAGCGGCAGGAAGGCCACGAGCAGCGACGGCTCGCCGACCGCGGGGGAACCGTCGTGCGCGTCGTGCGGGTGGTGGCCGTAGCCCTCGCCAGCGGCGGCGGCCTGTCGGGCGCGGTGACTCAACCACCACGCGCCGAACAGGAACATGACCAGACCGCCGATGCTGCCCACGCCGGGGGCGGCGAAGGCGTCGGTGCCGAAGAACGCGATCGGCATGGCGTTCTGGATCGACGGCGTGCCGGGGATGCCGCTGAGCGTGAAGGTGGCGCCGCCGAGCAGCACCGCCGCCGGAATGAAGCGCTTGGGCGTGTTCGAATTGCGGAAGATGGCCACCGCCACGGGATAGGCGGCAAAGATCACGACCAGCACCGACACGCCGCCGTAGGTGAGCACCGCGCAGGCCAGCACGATGGCCAGCACCGCCCGCTTCGGCCCGAGCCGTCCGACGATCCATTTGGCGATCGCCGACGCCGAGCCCGAGTCGGCCATCAGCCGGCCAAGGATGGCGCCGAGCCCGAACAAGGCGAAGTAGCCGGTGACGAAGCCGCCGAGGCTCTTCATGTAGATCTGGCTCAGCACCGCCAGCAGACGGGTCTCGCCGCCGATGAGTGCGGCCAGCAGGGCCAGCACGGGAGCGATCAACAGGACGTTGAACCCGCGGTAGGCGAGATACATGAGGAGACCGAGGGAGAGGAGGATGCCGAAGACGCCAATCATCGCGGGGGAGGATGGCCCGGCGCTGCGAAAAGCGCAAGCGGCAAGTGCGCGTGTATGCTGTCGCGCAGGGACACGAGCGTCACGACCCGGGCCGTGCTGGTGGGCGCCATCGCGCTGGTCACGGCGGTGGGCGCGATGACCGCGCAGGTGCCCGCGGTCCGCACCAGCGAGGCCGAGCGGCGCTACGTGGCGCCGCACGCGTTCGAGCGGGTGGCCACCGGGCCGCGCACGGTCACGCTCAGCCCGGGCTACGGCCGCAAGTTCGCCGCCGAGAACACCAGGCCGACCGTGACCATCTCGAACCCGTACATGAATCCGGCGCGGCCGATCTTCGCGAAGGTCGAGCACATGGAGTGCACGGCTGACGGCGGCCTGGTCGTGGGCGGACG
>JBDTWC010000545.1:0-3056 GCA_040006875.1 Acidobacteriota bacterium
AGGCAGTAGCGGCGCAAGGGCGGCGTGACGCTCACGCGCGCACTCCGTGCCGCTGGCACCAGCGCATCAGGATGTAGAGGATCCAGACCCGCGACCAATACAGGCCGGGCGCGCCCTGCTGATAGGCCTGCCACAAGCGCGACACGACCCGGCCGTCGAGGCCGACCGACGCAGCCGCCTCGGGGTCCCGCATCGTTCTGTCCATCGACTGTCCCAGCGACTTGCGGATCCACGTGTCGAAGGGCAGCACGAAGCCGCGCTTGGGCCGCTCGAAGAGCGCTGGGTCGAGGCCCTCGAGCCCGACGCGACGGAGCAACGCCTTGCGGCCGAGCGGCTCGAAGCGGGCGGCATCCGGCACCCGGTTCACGGTCTCGACGACCACGTGATCGACCAACGGCAGGCGCGTTTCGAGCGACACGGCCATGCTGGCGGCGTCGGTGTCGCGCAACAGGCGCTCGCCCAGGAACAGACGCTGCTCGAGGGCCGCGACCGCCGACACCGGACTCCGGCCGCGGGTCTCGTCTTCGAGCTGGCGCACCAGGTCATCCGGCAGTCCGTACTGCATGCCGTCGGCCACCGGTCCGCCCAGCAGATCCTCCTGGAACGACGGCAGGAACAGCGCATACGCGAGCTGATAAAGGGCCAGCAGGTTGCCGCCGGCGCGCGTCATGTCGGGCAGCTTGGCCCAGCGTGTCTGCGGCGGCGTGGCCGCACCCGATCCGGCCAGCACGCGGCTGGCCAGGCGTGCGCCGGCCACACGCAACGCTTCCGGCACGAGCGCCGTGCGCCGCGCCCAGCGCTGTAGTTGCGGCACGGCGGAGAACGTCGGATAGCCGCCGAAGAGCTCGTCGCCGCCGCTTCCGACCAGGGCCACGGTCAGGCCGGCTTCGCGCACCGCGCGCGAGATGTAGTACGAGTTCAGGCCGTCGAAGGTCGGCTGATCGAGCGTGTCGACGGCGGGGTCGAGCGCCGCCGCGAAGGCGCGTTCAGTGAGGCGGATGTCGCGGTGCTCCGTGCCGATCGCGGCGGCCACCGAGCGGGCCACGCCGCCCTCGTCGTAGTCCGCCTCGTCGAAGCTCAAGGTGAAGGTGTGGACCGGCGCGCCGCTGGCCTGCTGCGCCAGGGCCGCGACCGCGCTCGAGTCGATGCCGCCCGACAGGAACACGCCCACCGGCACGTCCGAGATCAAATGCCGCGCGACGCTGTCGCGGACAACCGCGCGCAGTTCCTCTTCGCCGGCCGCGGGCTGTTCGCCACCCTTGGGAATGGTCCAGTAGCGAGTGCGCTGCGGCGCCCGTCCGCGCGCGCACAGCCAGTGCTCGCCCGGGCCGAGCGGCTCGATGCCCTCGATCGCGGTGATCGGCCCGGTGACGAAGCCGTTCCACAGGATCGAGGCGACGGCGCGACGATCGAGGCGCGGCGCGGGCACCAGCCCTGAGGCGAGCAGGGCCCGCACTTCCGACGCGAAGATCAGCGACCAGTCGCCGTGCGGATCGGGGTTGCGATGCACGTAGAGCGGCTTGATGCCGAGCGGGTCGCGGGCCAGGAGCAACTGGCGCGCGGCCTCGTCCCAGAGCGCGAACGCGAACATGCCGCGCAGCTTGGCGATGCTCGCCGGACCCTCGCGGGCGAGCAGGCGCAGCATCACGGCGGTGTCGCCGCTCGAGGCGAAGCGCTCGCCGCTACGCTCGAGGTCGGCGCGCAGGTCCTTGAAGTTGTAGATCTCGCCGTTGAAGACGATCGCCCGCGTGCCGCCGCCGGTCGCGTCGACCATCGGCTGATCGGCGGCATGCGACAGGTCGAGAATGGCCAGGCGCCGATGGCCGAGCAGGCACCCGAAGCCGTCGCCATCGGGCGGACTGGTCCAGACGCCCATGCCGTCGGGCCCGCGATGGGCGAGCGCATCGTTCATGCGGTCGAGGGCGGCGCGATGAGTGGGGCGAAGCTGCCCGATGAGTCCGGCGATTCCGCACATGTCAGCGCACGGGCCACCAGACGCTGACGCCGACGCGGAGCGTATTGCGCTTCACCGTCGGCGACAGCCCGACCGCCAGGTCGAGCACGTCGCTGAAGTCGTAGTGATAGAAGACGTACTGCGCGGTGGCGGCCCAGCGCGCGTTGAGGGCCACGCGCAGCCGGGCGTCGGCCGTCGCCGTGGAGAAGCTCTGCACCGCTCCAACCAGCGTCGGTTCGCCATTCGAGTAGCCGAGTGAGACGTTCAGGTCGGTGCGCGGATTGAAGAAGCCGGTCGTCGTCACCGAGAAGGCATCGGTGAAGACCGGGCCGTTCAGGCCCTGCACGAAGCCGGTGCCGCGCTTGAACGCGCCCATGACCAGCCACGTGCGGCCCATCTGGTGGGCAATGGCGGCGTCGCCGACGATGCGTATCTGCCGCCGGGTCTCGACCGCGTTGGTGGCGAGCGCCGAGCTGACAATCGCCGTGCCGCCGTCGAAGGTGACGACCGTGCGCCGCTCTTCCGAGAGCGAAGGATGGAAGGCCACGCCGACGTGCAGGTTGTGTTCGGCCGGCTGCGGCGTGCGCGCGCCGAACTGCTCGGTGCCGATGTAGTTGGCTTGCCGATAGAAGTAGCCGAGCCGGAAGTCGCCGTTCTCGGTCAGCCGATAGCGGTAGTCGCCGCCCGCTTCGAAGCTGGCGAAGTCGGTGCCGCGCGGCGTGACCACCTTGAAGTGACTGCGCCGGTAGGCGGCGCGAGCCGACGCATACGATCGTACCGTGAGACTGCGCTCGATGTCGGCGCGGCTGTCGCTCGTGAGCGCGCGGTCGTCGTTGACGGCGTAGGCCGAGTTGGGCGCCTCGACGCCGCCGAGCTGCGGCGGCAGTGCGTCGGCGAAGAGACCGAAGAGATACACCGGCGCGTAGGTGAGCGTCTGGTTCACGGCCACGGTGGTCAGCCGATTCAGACGCGCCGCGCCGCCCGCGCCGCCGTGGAAGTCGTTGGCCGCGAACGCGTTCAGGTTGGTGTAGTAGCGCGCGCTGGTGCCGCCGGTGGCCGCTACCTGTAGGCGCGTGGTGTTGCGCGTGTAATGCAGATCGCC
>JBDTWC010000546.1:0-3050 GCA_040006875.1 Acidobacteriota bacterium
CCGGCAACCACAGCTCCGGGGTGAGCAGCGGGACCACGCCAAGGAAACTGGGCGGGGCCACCCCGGCGATGACATACGGCAGCCCGCGCAGGATGAGGGTCTTGCCCACCACGGCCGGATCGGCGCCGAATTCGCGCTGCCACATGCGATGCGACAGCACCACCACGCGCTCGGCGCCCGGCGCGTCGTCGGCGGGCGCGAGCAGGCGACCCAGGAACGGCTGCACGCCGAGCAGCGCGAAGTGGTTGCCGGTCACGACCTGTCCGAGCGCAATCCGCGACCGATCCCCCAGGCTGAGCGGCGCCATCATCGGGCTGTAGCCGGTCAGGTCGGTGAACACGGTGTTCTGCGCCTTGAGGTCGAGAAAGTCGGCATACGACGAGGTGGCGTACTTGTCGCCGTCGCCGCCGGTCGTGAACAGGTCGACCAGGGTGGCCGGATCGCTCACCGGCAACGGGCGGAAGAGCACGGCATCGACAAGCGAGAACATGGCGGCGTTCACGCCCACGCCGAGGCCGAGCGAGAGCACCGCTACGGCGAAGAACCCGGGGCTGCGGCGCAGCGCGCGCGCGGCGTAGCGGGCATCGTTCATCAGCGACTCGAACATCGTCACCCCCGGGCTCAGCCGGAACCTATGGCTGGGGCTCGCCACACGGATACGGATGCCAAGGCCGGAAGTTCGAGGAAACGCCCACTGTGGCCCGCGCCGTCGGTCACAGCCTGCGGAAGCTGTGGGCCATGCGGGCCACGACCGCGCGCGCTACAGCCGGAAGGTGTCGGGCCCCGAACGCCACGGCGCGATTGGCCCGGCCGGTGACGACCTGCGGCGCGCCAGCCATCATGGCGGCGTAGCCTTGCTCGACCACGGGACGCGCCGGCATCCACATCCAGCCGGGCATCTCCTGCACCCTGGCGCGGGTCCCGATCACGTCGTGGAACTCGGTGTAGGTGAAGCCCGGACAGACTGCGCACACGTGCACGCCTGCGGATCGCACCTCGCCGGCCAGTGCCTCCGAGAACTTCACGAGAAACGCCTTCGACGCGGCGTAGAGCGTGTGGCCTGGGGCCGCCGGCACCAGCGCCGCCAGCGACGCGATGTTCGCGACCCGGCCCCAGCGCCGCTCGATCATGCCCGGGAGCAGCCGGTGCGTGAGCTCGGCCACGGCCGTGACCAGCACCTGGATCGCCGCAGCCTGCGTTGGCCAGTCGGTGCGCGCGTAGGCGCCGGGTACGCCGTAGCCGGCGTTGTTCACGAGCACGTCGATGGCCAGACCGCGGGCGCTGAGGGCCGCGCACAGCGCCGCCGGCGCCGCCGGGTCGGCCAGGTCGGCGGGCAATACCTGCACCGTGACGCCGTGGGTGGCGCGCAGGGTCGCGGCCAGCGCCTCGAGTCGATCGACGCGGCGCGCCGTGATCACCAGGGCGTAACCGCGTTCGGCGAGCAACTCCGCAAACGCCTGGCCGAGGCCGGCGGACGCACCCGTGACGAGCGCGGTGCGGCCGCGACCCTCCTGTGAATTCATGCGGCATTATCGCCCGGCCCTACCCGCTTGATCGCGGGGTGTCGAGCTGGCCGGCCCCGCGGGCGCGGTATGATGACGCCTCTTCCTGGAGGTTGCCCATGTTCGCGAAAGTCGTCACGGCCGCGCTCGTCGCCACCCTGTGCACGGGCTGCATTCGCAGCGCCACGACCATCAACGTGAAGGCCGACGGCAGCGGCACCGTCGAACAGACGATGCTCGTGAACACCGGCATGATGAAGGGGATGCTCGGCGGCCTGGGCGGTCAGCAGGCGCAGAACGCCGGCACCGTGAACGAGGCTGATTTGAAGAAGACGGCGGCGCGCATGGGCGAAGGCGTCACCTTCGTGTCCGCCGTGCCGATGAAGAGCGACGACGGCTTCGAGGGCAGCAAGGCGATCTACGCCTTCACCGACGTGACCAAGCTGCGCGTCGATCAGGAGCCGAATCTGTCGGGCGGCAACACCGGCGGCATCGCCACGCCGCCCAAGACCAGCAATCCCGTGACCTTCGAGTTCGCCAAGGCCGATGGCGGCTCGACCCTGACTGTGACCCTCAAGGACAAGCCCAAGGCCGCGGGCGCCACGCCGACGCCGTCCGGCGGTCCCGACATGGACAACCCGCAGATGCTCGACATGATGCGGTCGATGTTCAAGGGCTTCAAGGTCAGCATCGACGTGGTCGTGGCCGGCAAGATCCTGAAGACCAATGCCGACTACGTGACCGGCTCGCGCGTCACCTTGCTCGAGATGGACATGGAAAAGCTCCTGCAGGACGAGACCAAGCTGCGCAACCTGCAGAAGGTACTCGGTCCCGACGCGTCGGTGAGCGAGCTGAAGCCCTACCTCAAGGACGTCCAGGGCCTGAAGATCAACGACCCCGTCGTCACCATCGCCTTCCGGTAGCGGCGAAGGCGCGCTCGCTAGGCCGCTGGCGGGGCGCCCGGCGGCGGCGTCAACGACCCGGTGTCAGGCCGCGCGCTGATCTCACGACCCCGGCCCGGCACAAACGCCGCGGCGATGAACGCCAGGCCCAGCATCACGAAGGCGCCGCCGACGCCAAGGGCGACGCCCTCTTCGGCGGCGGCAAACGTGATCAGCATCCCCAGCCCCAGCCCGAAGCCGCACAACATGATCCCCAAGGTCAGCTTGAAGCCGTAGGCGCGGCGCGCGCCGTCGACCATCTCAACGGCCTCGGGTGGCGTGATGCCGCGCTCGATCATCGCCATGCGCTCCAGGTGACGCATCTCGGCCACCTTGCCGTTGCGGATGATGGTGGCGATCATGACCACGACGCCGCCGACGATCAGGATGGCCGGCAGCACCATCAGCCTGGAGATAAACACGACCTCGTCCTCGCCCACGTTCGCCCTCCGCTCGGTGATTAGACTCGCACCGACGCTTGAATTGTTTCAGCGCGGTGAAACAATCCGCCTCGCCCGGCCGGTCTAATGGCGGTAGCGCATGTCCGACACGTCCGAACGCGACCTGGTCGCGCGCTGCCGCCGCGGAGAAGAGGCGGCGTTCCGGG
>JBDTWC010000547.1:0-3044 GCA_040006875.1 Acidobacteriota bacterium
GCCGGTGTTCGCCTGCACGTCGAGCAACCGCCAGAGCGTGCCCTTCTCGGTGTGATCGGGGCAGGCGGGGTAGCCCGCGGCCGGGCGGATGCCGCGATACTTCTCATGAATCAGGTCGGCGTTACTCAAGCCCTCGGCACGGCCGTAGCCCCACTCGTCGCGGACCCGCTTGTGCAGGCACTCGGCAAACGCCTCGGCCAGGCGGTCGGCCAGGGCCTCGGCCATGATCGCGTTGTAGTCGTCGTGCTGCGCCCTGAAGCGATCGCACAGCGCCTTCAACCCGATACCCGAGGTGACGGCGAAGCCGCCGATGTGGTCGGGCAGTCCCGTGTCCTGCGGCGCGATGAAGTCGGCCAGCGATCGCAGTGGCTCGCTTCCGCCGCGATCGGCCTGCTGGCGCAAGAAATGGAAGCGGGTGAGCGGGCTGGTGCGCGATTCATCAGCGTAGAGCTCGACGTCGTCACCGGCGGCGTTGGCCGGAAAGAGACCGTAGACGCCGTGCGCCGTCAGCAGCCGTTGCTCGATGATCGTGTCGAGGAGCGCGTTGCCTTCGGCGAAGATCTGCCGCGCCTGCTCGCCGTACTTCCCGTCGTCGAGGATGCGCGGGTAGACGCCGCGCAGTTCCCAGGTGTGGAAGAACGGCGTCCAGTCGAGGTACTCGCGCAGCTCCCGCAGGGGGAAGTCGCGGAGCACGCGCACGCCAGTGAACTCCGGCTGCGGCAGGTCTTCCGGGCGCCACGCGATCGGCGTGCGCCGCTGACGCGCCGTGTCGAGGCTGAGCAGCACCGCGCGCGGCGTGGCGTGATGGCAGCGCAGCGTCTCGTAGTCGGCGCGATGCTTGGCCACGAACGCCGGCTTGTGTTCGTCGCTGAGCAGGCTGGTCGTGACCGGCACGGCCCGGCTCGCATCGAGCACGTGCACGACCGGTTCACTGTAGTGGGGCGCGATCTTGACGGCGGTGTGGGCGCGGCTGGTCGTGGCGCCGCCGATGAGCAGCGGCAGCTTGAAGCCCTGGCGCTCCATCTCGCGGGCCACGTGCACCATCTCGTCGAGCGACGGCGTGATGAGCCCGCTCAGGCCGATGATGTCAGCCTGTTCGGCGACGGCGCGCTCGAGAATGCGCTCGCACGGCACCATCACGCCCAGGTCGACGACCTCGTAGTTGTTGCAGGCCAGGACCACGCCGACGATGTTCTTGCCGATGTCGTGCACGTCGCCCTTGACGGTGGCGAGCACGATCTTGCCCTGCGTCTTCACGACCTGCCCGGCGGCCGCCATCGCGGCCTTCTCGGCCTCCATGAACGGCGTCAGGTAGGCCACGGCCTTCTTCATCACGCGCGCCGACTTGACCACCTGCGGCAGGAACATCTTGCCGGCGCCGAACAGATCGCCGACCACGCCCATGCCGTCCATGAGCGGCCCTTCGATGACCAGCAGCGGCCGTCCGAGCTTGGCCCGCGCCTCCTCGGTGTCGGCGTCGATGTAGCCGTCGATGCCTTTCACGAGCGCGTGCGACAGCCGCGCCTCGACGGTGCCGAGGCGCCACTCCTCGGCCTGCTTGGCACTGGCCACGTCGCCCGAGCCGCTGGCCTTGAGGGCTTCGCCGAGTTCGACCAGTCGTTCCGTGGCATCGGGCCGGCGGTTGAGCAGCACGTCTTCGACGCGCACCTTCAGCTCAGGCTCGATCTCTTCGTAGACCTCGAGCATGCCGGCGTTGACGATGCCCATGTCGAGCCCGGCGCCGATCGAGTGATACAGGAACGCGGAGTGCATGGCCTCGCGCACCTGATTGTTGCCCCGGAAGCTGAACGAGATGTTCGACACGCCGCCACTGACCTTGGCGTGGGGCAGATTGGCCTTGATCCAGCGCGTGGCGTTGATGAAGTCGAGCGCGTAGTTGTTGTGCTCCTCCATCCCCGTGGCCACGGTCAGGATGTTCGGATCGAAGATCACGTCCTCGGGCGGAAAGCCGAGGTCGTCGACCAGGATGTCGTAGGCGCGCTGACAGATCCGGATCTTGTCCTCGTAGGTGGCTGCCTGACCCTGTTCGTCGAAGGCCATCACGACCACCGCCGCGCCGTACGAGCGCACGGTCTGGGCACGCAGGCGGAAAGCCTCTTCGCCCTCTTTGAGCGAAATCGAGTTGACGATGCCCTTGCCCTGCAGGCACTTGAGTCCGGCTTCGATCACCTCCCACTTCGAGGAGTCGACCATGAAGGGCACTTTGGCCACTTCGGGCTCGCTGCCCAGGAGCTGGAGGAAACGGCTCATGGCCGCCACGCCGTCGATCATCCCCTCGTCCATGCAGATGTCGATCACGTTGGCGCCGTTCTCGACCTGCTGACGGGCGACCGCGACCGCCTCCTCGAACTTGCCGTCCTTGATGAGCTTGGCGAACTTCGGTGACCCGGCGACGTTGGTGCGTTCGCCGATCATCATGAACACGCCCGGCAGCTGCGTGAACGGCTGCGAGCCCGAGAGGCGCAATGGTCGCGGCCTCGGCGCGATATCCGCAGCGACGGTCACGGTGCGGCGGGCCACGTCGTCGCCGGCCACGGCGCGGCTCGGCAGGTCGCGACCGGGCTCGTCGCGCAAGGCGGTAGCGATGGCGGCGATGTGCTCGGGCGTGTTCCCGCAGCAGCCGCCGGCGAGGTTGATGAGGCCGTCCTTGGCGAAGTGGGCCAGGTGACGCGCCATGTCGGCCGGCTCCAGATCGAAGCCGGTGGGTGAGAGCGGATTGGGCAGACCCGCGTTCGGGTAGCACGAGATCGCCGCGCTCGATTTCTCGGCCAGCTCGGCCAGGAACGGATACATCAGGTCGGGTCCGAGCGAGCAGTTGAGGCCGACCGACAGGGGCTTCACATGCGCCACCGCGGTCCAGAAGGCCTCGACCGTCTGCGCCGAGATCATGGTCTCGCCGCCGCGCCCGACCGCGGCCGAGATCATGATCGGCAGCGACACGCCGTCGAGCCGGAACACGTCCTGAATCGCGACCAGCGCCGCCTTGGCGTTCAGCGAATCGAAGATGGTCTCGACCAGCAGCA
>JBDTWC010000548.1:0-3044 GCA_040006875.1 Acidobacteriota bacterium
GTCGGGTCCCGCTCCGATCGACTGGACGACCGCCGACGCTCATGCGGTGGCGAGGGATCTCGACGCGATGTCTGCGAGCCTGTCGAGCGGATCCGACGCGACCGCTGGCGCGACGCCGGCGCCGCTGCGCCTGGCACTCTTCGGCGCCTCGTCCCTCGGTCGCGACGTGGCTGCTCGCGTGAGCGCCACGCCTGGCGTCGAGCTCGCGCTGGTGTTCGACAACGACGTCAGCAAGGCCGGCACCTTCCTCGCCGGCGCACGCATCACGGCGCCCGACAGCGCCGCGCTCGATGACGTCGACCTGGTGCTCGTCTCATCGATGCACGGCGAGGCGATCGCGCGTCAGGTGACGGCTCTGGGTCACGGGCACAAGCTGGTGCGAGACGCCGACGCGCTCGGCCTGCAGCGCGTCTGACGAGGGCGCGGCGCGCACGCGCCGCGTCACCGCCGGACCCGCGTCGCTACTACGACGAGCGGAAGCGGCCCACCACGACCCGCCCCATGCGCTGGGCCGGCAGCGCCGCACCAGGAATGAGCGGCAGATCGTCAGGGGTGGTGCCGCGCCGCCGGCTGCGCGGCGCCGCTTTGGCCGGCGCGGGACCATCCGTGCCCACCACCGCCGTGCACGCCCAGCGCAGATAGCTCATCCACTCGTCGGCCGGCAACGCGTAGCCGTAGAAGTAGCCCTGCATGTCGTCGCAGCCATGCGAGAGCAGGAACGACGCCTGCGCTTCGGTCTCGACGCCCTCGGCCAGCACCTGCACGCCGAGCGCGCGGCCGAGCGCGAGTACCGCCCGCACCATCTCTTCGCTGGCCCGCGCGCCAGGCACGTGGCGCACCAGATGGCTGTCGATCTTGACGCGCCGCACCGGCAGCCGCTGCAGCCCGCCAAGTGACGACGTGCCGGTGCCGAAGTTGTCGACCACGAGCGGCACGCCGAGCGCTTCGAGCGCGGTCAGCGCGCTGGCCACGCGCGGGTCGTCGTCGACGAGCACCGCTTCGGCGATCTCGATGTGCACGTCGCTGGCCCGCAGCGACTCGGCCTGCAGGAGCGCTCGCAGATCGTCGGCGAGCGGCAGGTCCATGAGTTGCCGCCGCGACAGGTTCACCGACACCGGCACGGCGAAGCCGGCATCGCGCATGCGGCGGGCCTGCGCGCAGGCCGCGGCGATGACCCAGCGGCCGATCGGCACGATCAGCCCGGACTCTTCCGCCAGCGACAGAAATTCGGCCGGCGGCACCAGGCCGTGGCCGGGCCGGCGCCAGCGCAGCAGTGCTTCACAGCTCGAGATGCGGCGGCGCGACGCCTGCCACACCGGCTGGAAATGCACCTCCAGCTCGCCGTTGGCGATCGCCTCGGCGAGGGCCGTCTCCTGCGCCGCACGCGCTTGGGTGTGCACGTTCATCGCCGGCGAGTAGTAGCAGAAGCGGTTCTTGCCCGCCGCCTTGGCCGCATACATGGCTACGTCGGCATGGCGCAGCAGCGCCGCGGCATCGATGCCGTCGCCCGGGAACAGGCTGATGCCGACGCTGGCGGTCAGGTGCAGGGTGCGACCGCCGGCGATGACCGGAGCGGCCGCCGCCGCCAGGATCTTGGTGGCCAGCGTGGCGGCGTGGCGCCCGTCGTCGAGGTCTTCCATGACAATGACGAACTCGTCGCCGCCGAGCCGAGCCACGGTGTCCATGCTGCGCGTGCGCCGGGCGAAGCGCCCGGCCAGTTCGGCCAGCACCCGATCGCCGCACTCATGGCCATGCGAGTCGTTCACGTCCTTGAAGCCGTCGAGATCCACGAACAGGAGCGCGAGCACCCGGCTGGTGCGGCAGGCCCTGGCCATGGCGTGATCGACGCAGGCACGCAGCGCATGACGGTTTGGCAAGCCGGTCAGCGGATCGGTGATCGCGGCCGAACGAAGGGCCGCGGCGTGGCTGGTGCGCTCGAGCGCGCACAGCACGGCCTTCACGAGCGTGGTGCCAGTGGCGGCGCCGAGCGACAGACACTCCTCCGCGCCGGCACGCACCGCGGTCACGGCCGCGTCGTCGTCGTCGTCGGCCGTGAGCAGCACCACGGGCAGCGCCGGAAAGAAGCGCTTCAGCTCGGCCAGCGCAGCCCGCGCGGCTTCAAGTTCTCCCGCCTGCACGATCGCCAGGGCCGGGGGACTTGCGGCCAGATGGTCGAGCGCGCGGCGCAGCCCCACGACCAGGTCGACGGTGATGCGTCCGGCGCTGGCCTCGCCGATCTGGCGGGCCAGCTCCTTCGCTTCGGCCTCGGCGTGGCCGACCAGCACGTGCAGAATGCGATGATGATCGCGGCGCGCTTCCGCGCGGCGGCGACGTCTGGGCAGGTCGATGACGTGGGCAGCCATGGCGACAGCCTCTACGAGCGATCGCCGAGCCGCGGGTAGCGGCGCAGGGTTTCGGCGGCGGCGAGCACGCCGGGATGAACCGGCTCGAACTCGTCGGGACGGCCGTGCACGCGCCGACAGCTGGGGCAGAGATGCGCCGGCGCGCTCATCGAGAGCACCTTGCCGCCCGTCGGCCCGGTCAGATCCAGGCTCGTCACCGGCAGTTCGCGCGCGCGCAGGCCGAACGACGAGAGCCGGCGCTGCCACCACTCGGGGCTGCACTCACGATCGAAGGCGCGGTTGGCCCGCAGTGGCCGGCCCGAGACCTCGACCAGGATGGCATCGCGGCCCACGCGGGCGAGTTCGGCCACGGCCAGATCGAGGTCGTCAGGTTCGAGGTGCTCCAGCCAGTCGGCCGACACGACCACCGTGGCGAACACGTGGTCGGCAAACGGCAGCGAGAGCGGCGTGGCCTTCGAGTAGCGATTGCGGTCGGGACGATCGAGCCGGCGAGCCACATCGGCGCCCCACGGCCGCAGGCCGGTCTTGGCCAGCGCCTCCACGACCTGACCCTGACCCGCGCCGACGTGCAGTACGCTGCCGGCGGCTGGCGTGATGGCCTGCACCGCGGCCACGATCCCCTCGATCGATCCGGTCCAGTTGTCGTCGCGACCCGCCGGGCTGATGCCCGGACGCAGGCGC
>JBDTWC010000549.1:0-3044 GCA_040006875.1 Acidobacteriota bacterium
CGCGAACGTGGTGAGAAGATGGGCCAGTACCGTGGCAATCACAGCCGAGGCGGCCCACGCATGCAGGTTGCGGATGAGCGCCGCGCCCGCGACGTGGCGCGTGATGAAGTCCACACTCGCGTGCGCGTCACTGACCGTCGGCTCGTAGTAGAAGAGGAGCATCAGGCCGGTGACCAGCTGGACCAGGCAGAGGAACAGCGCCAGTCCGCCCAGGTAGTACGCCCACGACATCCGGTGGACCGGCACTTCCTTCTGGCGCACGAGCGAGTCAAAGCTCATCTTCTGGATCGGCAGGCGATCCGCCAGATAGTTCATCGACGCCTGGAGTACGCGTGCCGGCGACATCACACTTCCTCCGTCGCATACTGGCGCACGATGAACACACTCGCGGTCGCCAGGCTCTCCGGCGACGGCTCGCCTTCCAGCACGCCGCGTGGTCGCTGACGAGCAATCTCGACCCCGTTAGGGTCGCGCAGCACCCAACCGAGAAACGGCAGCGGCCGTTTGGCCGGTGAGCCTGGAGTCGGCTGTCCGGTCGCCACGTCGAAGTACGAGACATGACACGGACATAGAAGTCGACCGTCGCCATCGACCTGTCCGGCCACTGTGCAGCCCAAGTGGGTGCACTTGGCGGAGATCAGGATCGGGAGCCCGCTGGTATCATCGCGGAACGCGAGCGCCGGACGCATGTTGTAGTCGGTGAAGTAGAGGCCGCGCTTGGCATTGAGCCGGCCGAGCGGTCCAACCAGGATGTCGTCCAGCCTCATGCGGTCGAGTTGCAGTTGTCGCTCCTCGGCATTGACTTTGATGCGCGCGAGCCGCTTCCCAAGCAGTTCCATCTCCTCGTCGCGGGTCAGGCGGGGGCCGCGGAAGAACTGGACCAGTCGGCCGGCAACGCCAATCGACAGCAGGGCGACGGCGGCCGTCAGCCCCGCGGCTCCGCTCAGAAACAAGCGACGACTGGCGGCGTCAGCGATCGCCGCGTGGCCGCGAGCTTCGAGCCGGCCCCGCGTGACCCACACGACCTTCTGCGGCGGGCGCGTCAGGTAGGCGAACGGCAGCGAGAAGATGTGCACCAGGCGGGTGAAGGGCACCAGGAGCACGATCACCCAGGCGCCCAGCAGATGGAGCTTGATGAGCGTCGGCATGCCAGCGACGTAGCCCATGTCGGGACGAAAGGTCAGCAGACCCCAGAGATAGGGCGTCAGCGTGCCCGGGGCCCAGCGTGAACCCCAGCGGTGCGTGAGGGCAACGCTCAGCCCGAGGGCGATTTGTGCGAGCAGCAGCCCGAGGACCGTCAGGTCCAGCACCGAGGTGACGCGCTGCAGCCGCGAGAACAGGAGCCGCCGAGCCGCCAGCATGAGCAAGCCGGCCATTGCCACGAGTGCCGCCGCGACCCCGAGTGACTCGACGGCCAGGAGAAATTCGCGATGCGCCACCAGCGACGACCAGATACCGGGCATGACGAACGGGATCAGGTGGCCCAGGAACAGCACGAGAATGGCCAGGTGCCAGGGCACCGATCCCCAGCGCAAGTGCCGGCTTTCGAGAACTTGCGACGAGAGCGCCGAGTAGCTGAAGCGACTGACGCGGAAGCGCCAGATCGAGCCGAGTACCAGCCCGAACAGCGCGACGTAGGGCAGCGCCACCAGGAGCAGCAGATCACGCATCGACGGCCTCCGTTCGAGAGGATCGGACCAGCACGCAATGCACCGCGTCCAGCAGGTGGCGGTAGGGATTCTGGCTGTTGGCCAGCGCCTGGGTCATCCGGTCGACGGCCGGTCGCAGAACGAACTGCACGAGGTCGTCCTGCTCCTCGCCAGTCATCTGCGGCAGGAAGCGCAGGACCGTCGCGAGATGATCGGGCAGCTCGCCGGCCGGCTCGAAGCCGGCCTGGCGATAGGCGTCGGCCAAGCCGCCCATCAGCCCGGCCCGCTTGAAACTCTCCTCGCCGAACAGATGCACGCTGAGGTAGGGCACGCACGTCGGCGCCAGGTCGAACGTGTAGACGTGTCGTTCACGCAGCAGGTCGGGCGAATCGGCCGCGGTGTCGGCAATCCAGCGGCACACGAGCTCGGCCGCCTCCGGTGTCTCGCGTTCGAGCTGGACGCGGGCGGCGTCGAGCGTCGCGCACCACGCCTCGTCCGGCTCCTCGAGGAGACGGGCGAGCAGCGGAGCGACGGCTGAGAGCGATGAACCAGACATGGTCAGGCCCCCCGCTTGGGAGTCTCGTTCGGGCCGAAGCCACAGCTTCCTTTGTGGCATTCCGCACACACCTCGGGACTGACCGAATCGGCGGCCACCGCCTGCTCCCGCGCCAGTGGCGGCAGCACGTAGCGATCGGCGCCGGTGCACAGCGAGGTCAGCTTGTAGATGGCTTCGGCCTGGTCGTGGGTGATGCCGGCCTCCTGGAGGATCCGGGCCACCCGCTCGGCAGGGATGTCGCTCACCTCGCGCGAGCGCATCGAGACACGCACCGCCAGCAGCTTCCTCATCACCGCCTCGACCACTTCGACATTGCCGGCGCTGAAGAGCGCGGCGTAGTAGCGAAGCGGCAGGCGCGCCTGCCCCACCGCCGCGAACAAGTCTTCGGGCTCGTGGTTGTAGAGGCCGTTGTCCGTCCGGCCCATCACGGGCAGCAGGGGCGGCACGTAGTAGAGCATGGGCAGCGTGCGGAACTCGGCGTGGAGCGGCAGCGCGATGCCCCACTCGACCACATAGCGGTAGACCGGCGACTTCTGAGCGGATTCGATCATCGCCGGAGGCACGCCGGACCGCTCAGCGGCACGGATCACCGCCGGGTCGTGCGGATCGCAGAGCACCGACAGCTGGGCCTGCACCAGCCCCTCGTCGGGCACCGACATCGCGGCCTGCACCTTGTCCTGGTCGTAGAGCAGGACGCCCATGTAGCGGATCCGGCCGACGCACGAGTGAAAGCACGCCGGCGGCTGGCCAGTCTCGAGTCGCGGATAGCAGAGGATGCACTTCTCGCTCTTGCCAGTGGCCCAGTTGAAATAGATCTTCTTGTACGGACATGCGGCGAT
>JBDTWC010000550.1:0-3042 GCA_040006875.1 Acidobacteriota bacterium
GGCCGTGTGGATCGGACGCGGCCCCGCCAACGAAGTGGCGGAGCAGGCACGCGCTGACGCGGCGCGCCAGGCCCAGTTCGAGCGCGCGGCGCCGTCGGCGTTGGCCCGGCCCGGCAGCGACGTGCCGACAAACGGCGGGGCGGCCGCGGCACCGAGTCCGAGCCAGTCCCAGCTCGCCGTGTTGGAAGCGGAACGGCGCGCGACGGTCGAGACCGCGGCTGGTGCACGAGCGCTCGGCAGCGCCGCACCGCCCGGCGCGGCCGCCGACCGGCTGGCGGCGCGCGGCGACGCCAGGATGAAGTCGCCGGCCGAGGCGGCGCCGATGGCCAATGCGGCCAACGCCGTGCAGGCCGCGCGTGAGGATGAACGCGCGGCCACGCGGCAGGCGGACGCGCCACCCGCGGCCCCGACGCGACCGATGCCCGCGGCCTCGCCACCTCCCGCGCCGGCGGCAGTCGTCGCGGCGCCACAGGCTGGAGGCGCGGCGGTGCCGCGAGACGCGCGGGCCGCAGCCGCGCCGTAGTCGCCAGCACCAGCCCAAGTCGCAGCCGATGCGGCCACGGCCGCGAAGTCCGAAGCCGCAGGGTCGCTGAACGAGACGGCGATGGTCGCGCTCACCGGTACGGTGACTTATCGAGCGCGCGTGGCTCTGCCGCCGGGCGCCGTGATCGACGTCCGGCTGCTCGACGTGTCGCGCGCCGACGTGCCGGCTACCACCCTGGTCCGCAGCAAGATCGTCACCCGCGGCGAGCAGGTGCCGGTGCCGTTCACGCTGCGCTACGACGCCGCCACGATCCAGGCGCGACGCCGCTACGTCGTGCAGGCCACGATCACGATCGAGGGCCGCGTGGCGTGGCGCACCATCAGGCAGCATCCCGTGCTCGTCGAGGGCGCGCCGGAAGCGGGGCCGGTCGTCGTGGTGCTCGACGCCGTCCGCTGATCGCCGGTTCGCGAGCGCGGGTCCGGCCGCGCCAGCGGTGCAAGAACTCGCGGCGCCGCCGTTCTCACTCCAGACCCCGTTTCCCTCTGGAGGCTTCCCGTGAGCGCATCGCGATTCGTTCTTCCCGCCACCGCCCTGGCCGTCACGCTGACGCTCGGCGGCGTGTTTTCCTTCACCAGTGAAGCGCCCGCGGCTCAGGCGCCCAGCGACCCGCCGGTGCTGGCCAGCGGCGCAGACGATCAGGTCGACGTCGGCCTCACCGTCTACAACGGCGGCCTCGCGCTGATCCGCGACGTGCGCAACGTGCTGCTGCCGGCTGGCGAACTGCACCTCCGCTTCGAGGACATCGCCGCCACCGTGAACGCCGCCACCGTGCATCTGCGCTCGCTGTCGCATCCGGGGCTACTGCCGGTGCTCGAGCAGAACTACGAGTACGACCTGCTCGATCCGCAGAAGCTGCTGCAGAAGTACGTCGGCAAGGAGGTGACGCTGGTGCGCACGACCATGGAGGGCGGCACCTCGAAGACCACCGAGGTGAAGGCCACGCTGCTGGCCCTGAACAACGGCCCGGTATGGAGGATCGGCAGCGAGATCGTGACCGGTATCGGCGCCGACCACTACCGCTTCCCTGAGCTGCCCGACACGCTCTACAGCCGGCCCACGCTGGTCTGGACCCTGGACAACACCGGGCCGCGCGCCCACAGGATCGAAGCCGCCTATCTGGCCGCGAACATCAAATGGAACAGCGACTACGTGCTCACCCTCGATGACCGTGGCGCCTCCGGCGACCTCGACGGCTGGGTCACGCTCGAGAACCACACCGGCACCGCGTTCAAGAACGCCAAGTTGCAGCTGGTTGCCGGCGACCTGCACAAGGTCGAAGCGCCGGTCGGACGCGCCAACTTCGCTGCCAAAGCGATGGCGGCCGAGGCGCGCCAGGACATGACGGAACAGGCGTTCTCGGAATACCACCTCTACACCCTCGGCCGGCGCACCTCGATCAACGACGCCGAAACCAAGCAGCTCGCCCTGCTCCACGGCCAGGGGGTGCCCGTGACCAAGCGGTTCGTGGTCGACGGCCAGGCGTGGTACTACCGCAACCGGCAGAGTCCGGGTACCCCGCTCAAGGACACCGTGAAGGTGTTCTACGACTTCAAGAACGACGCGCCATCGCACCTCGGCATGCCGCTGCCGGCCGGCACGGTGCGCGTCTACCAGACCGATGCGCAGGGCAGCGTGCAATACGTCGGCGAAGACCGCCTCGACCACACGCCGAAGGACGAAACCGTGTCGGTGCAGATCGGCTCCGCCTTCGATCTCGTGTGCGAACGGCAGCAGACCGACTTCCAGGACCTGGGCGGCAGCAGCTACGAGTTCGCCTACGAGATCACGCTCCGCAATCACAAGGACACGGCCGTCACCGTGGAGCTGAACGAGCCGATCGGCGGCGACTGGACAATCGTGTCGTCCACCCACCGGTGGACCAAGACGGCGGCGTGGGCCGCGCGCTTCACCGCGCCGATCGCGGCCGGCGGCGAGGCGCGCGTGCGCTACCGCATCCGCGTCAAGTGGTAACCACTCGTACCGGTCGCCCCCCCTCGGTCCCCCGCGGTGAATGAGGGGTCTGACCCCTATGGCACGAGATCTGTGCCGTGGTGTCGTGCCGGTGCCTGACCCCACTCCGTCCCACGCGGTGGCAGATTCTGCAACTGGTCGCCCGTGCGCCCCGAGTGTGGGCGGGCCGGCTCGACAATGCGATGACGGGCGACGCAAAATGTAGCGGGGCCTGTCACCGTGACATTCAGCAGTTGGCAGATTCCGTACAGATCATGAATTTCGGCAGCGACAACGTACACGGCGTGCACGACGCGATTCTCGACGCCATCCGCGACGCCAACTCCGGCACGTCCCGAAGTTACGGTCACGACGACTGGTCGGCCCGCGCCGAGGCGCGCCTGCGCGACGTCTTCCAGTGCGATCTCAGTGCCTATCTGGTCGTCACCGGCACCGCCGCCAACTCACTCGCGCTCGCCGCCTGCTGCCCGCCGCATGGCGCCGTGGTGTGCCACCAGGAAGCGCACATCAACGTCGACGAGTGCGGC
>JBDTWC010000551.1:0-3042 GCA_040006875.1 Acidobacteriota bacterium
ATCCGAATGCCGCCAACTCGCTGTTCCTCGGCTACGACTACTTCGGCTACAACGCCAACCCGGGCTCGAACTTCGTGATCGGCACGCTCAAGGGCGGCAAGCGCAACTTCCAGGGCGTTGAGCTGGTGTTCCGGAAGCGCTTCGCCAACAATTGGCAGCTGCTCGGGTCCTACAACCGGAACGACGGCAAGGGCAACAGCAACTCCGACGGCAACGCCGACTTCCAGGGCGACGTGCTGTTCCTCGATCCGCGCGCGCCCAATCAGTACGGCACGCAACCCGGGCTCATCAAGAACATCGCCAAGGGCGCCGGCTCCTACACGTTCCCGTTCGGCTTGCAGCTCGGTGCCACGGCCACGTGGAACTCGGGCACGGTCGCCAGCCGCACCTTCCTGTCGTCGAGCCGCAACCTGCCGTTGCGCGTGCCGACCTCGGAGGCCTACCTGTTTGGCGGCGTCGTCGACCGCTGGCTGGCGCCAGACTCAGTCGGGTCGCTGACCAATCCCTCGTGGGGACAGGTCGACGTGCGCGCACAGTACGTGAGGAACATCGGCAAAGCGGCGGCGGAAGTGTTCGTCGACGTCTTCAACGTGCTCGACAACCAGAACCCGGTGCGCAACCAGGATCTCGTGGCCGGCCAAGGCGGCACGGCCTTCGGGCAGGCGCTCCTCTGGGTGCAGCCGCGCCGCGCTTTCCTCGGCGTGCGGGTGCGCTTCTAGATCGATCGGCGGGTAGGGCGAGGGGGCTGGCGGCGCGCCGCTGGCCCCCTTCGTGATCTACCCCGACGTTCCTGCGCGGGTGTGCTGTAATACTGGTCTGTGCAGCTGAGCCTTCATGCCGACTACGCGCTGCGCGTGCTCATCTATCTGGGCGCGAATGACGGCGCCGTGGTCTCCACGCGGCAGATCAGCGACGCCTACGGCATCTCGAAGCACCACCTGTCGCGGGTGGTGCAGACCCTCGGCACCCACGGCTACGTGGAGCTCCTGACCGGACGTGGCGGCGGCGTGCGTTTGAAGAAGAGCCCGGCCGAGATCCGCCTCGGCGACGTGGTTCGCGAAACCGAGGCCAACCTGAATCTGGTCGAGTGCTTCGACCCGGTCACCAACACCTGCCCGATCGCGCACACCTGCGGGCTGCAGTCCTGCTTGCGCGAAGCCCTGACCGCCTTCATAGACAGCCTCAACCAGCACACCCTGGCCGAGTTGCTCGTGGCCGATCGGCGCAGCGCGCTTTCCGCGGCGTTCATCGAGGTGCGCGGACGCGCCACCGGGCCGCCGTCGGCCGATCGCCGGTCTACCGGCTAGCAGATCGACCCGCCGCCGGACCCGTGTCCGCGCCAGCGTCGATCGACCGATCGCCCGCACTCGACGCGACTATGTCGATGCCGCCAGCACCTCGATCAGCGCCGCCGCTACCGCTTCGGGCTGTTCGTGCGGCACGAAGTGTCCGGCGCCGTCCACCACCCGTCGCGCCACCAGGGCGGGGAAGGCTGCCTTCTCCGCCTCGGTGGTGGCCGGTGCGGGACGGCCGAAGCCGTCGTCGCCGCCGTGCAGGATGATCGTCGGCACCGTGATTTTCGGACGGGTTGCCAGTTGCTTCTCGATCTCAGCAAAGCGCGGCTCGCCCGCTGCGTTGAAATTGCGATGGCGATAGGAGTGGAGCACGCAGTCGACGAAGTCAGGATTCTCGAACGACCTAGCCGTCTGCTCGTAGACGGCGTCGCTGAATTTCCAGGTGGGCGACCACTCCTGCCACAGGTAGCGGCACAGCGCCTTGCGGTTCCTGGTCAGGCCGTCGCGGCCGTTTTCCGTGTTCAGGTACCACTGATACCAGGAGGTGCGTACGGAGGCCGGTGGCGGCGGTGGACCCGGCGTGATGGTGTTCTGAATCGAATAGCCACCACAGAGGACCGCGGCGCGCACGCGGTCGGGATGCAGCGCCGCCGCTACGCTCGAGGCGCGGCCGCCCCAGTCGTAGCCGCACACAGCAATTCGCGGCAGCGACAGCGCATCGGCCAGGTCGATCACGTCCTGGCCGATGGCCGCCTGTTCGGCCGTGCGCGGCGCCGCCGGATCGAGGAATCGCGTCGGTCCGTAGCCGCGCAGGTAGATGGCGAAGGCGCGATAGCCGGCCTTGGCCAGTTGTGGCGCCACGCCGTCGTAGGCATGCGCATCGTCGGGAAAGCCGTGGAGCAGGAACACCGGGAAGCCCGTGGCCGGTCCGCTCTCGTGGTAGCCGACCTCGAGAATTTTCGTGCGTACGGTCTTCACCGGCGGCACCGGCGCGGATTGGCTGCGCGCCTCAGCTGCGGTGGAGATGCCGGCGGCGGCGACGCCGGCCATGAACTCTCGTCGATTCATGCCGAGCACAGTAGCTGGTGAGGCGGTAGGAAGTCTACCCGCGACGGCACCAATGTGACGGGCAGGCGTTCCTCGCCCCACGTGCAGACGGCCAATCGATACCGATGACGCCAGTTGCGCGGCTCGAGCGCCAGCGCCTGGCGCAGAGCCGCGCGGGAGTGCTCGACGCGGCCGAGGTTGGCCAGCGCGTGCCCCAATGCCGCCCAGCCCTCGCCCATGGTGGCGTCGAGTTCGGTGGCGCGGGTGGCCGCCGCTACCGCGGCGCTGAGGGCCTCGATGTCCGGCCGGTTGTCGACCCGCGTGGCCTCGAAGCGGAAGATGTGCCAGGCGACGAACGGCTCGAGTCCGGCTAGGGCCTGCGGCACCGCCACCACCCCCGCCTGGGCGCCTTCCGCAGCGCCGACTCGCTCTGCACTGGCGCCACGAAGCGATAGCCGCGGCGCGCCATCGTCTGGATGTAGCCGGGTGCAGCCGGGTCGTCGCCCAGCACGTTGCGAATGTCGGCCACGGCACGGGTGAGCGTGTTGTCGGTCACGGTCAGGTCCGGCCAGAAGCGGTTCAGCAGCAACTCGCGCGTGACCAGCTCACCCCGGGCCTCGGCCAGACACGCCAACGCCTGCACCAGCTTGGGCGAGAGCGGCGCCATGACCCCGTCCTGCGACAGCACGTAGGTGCGAAG
>JBDTWC010000552.1:0-3040 GCA_040006875.1 Acidobacteriota bacterium
GAGCACTTCGGCGACGAGGTCGCGGAAGTCGGTGGTGATGGCCAGGTCGCGGCCCTCGTAGCGCTGCTCCGGCTGCAGACCAGGCCAGCGGCCGTAGGCGCGGCCGCCGCGCACGTCGCCGCCGACGACCAACATCGCGTTGCCGTGACCGTGGTCGGTGCCGCCACTGCCGTTCTGCGCCACGGCGCGTCCGAATTCCGACATGGTCAGGATCACGGTGTCGGCCATGCGGTCGCCGAGGTCGGCGACCAGAGCCGCGATGCCGCGGGCGAAGTCGTCGAGGCGGTTGGCGATCTGGCCGGAGGCGCCGCCTTCGTTGGCGTGGTGATCCCACTGGGTGCTCTCGGCAAACGCGATCTCGAGGCCGACGTCGCTCTTGGCCAGCCCCGCGATCTCGCGCAGCGCCTGCCCGAATGGCGACTTCGGATAGTCGGCCCGGTCGCTCGGCGTGGCTTCTCGGGTGCGCTGGCGCGACAGCGTGCGCATGGCGGCGAACGCCTCGGCCGCGGTGCCATTGAGCACCTGGTCGGCCGCCGAGGCATACGCCGATTCGAGCGACGTGCTCATGCCGGCACCGGCCTTGACCGTGAAGTCGTCGAGGTTGCCGACCGCCAGCGCCGGGGCGTGCCCCTGCAGCGCGCGCGGCATCTGCGCGGTGAGGGCCACGGCGCGCAGCGGATTGCGGTCGTCCCTGCTCGCTTGCAGATAGCGGTTCAGCCAGCCCTCGCGCGTGCTCTTCACTCCGGGCGTGCCCGACTCCATGTAGTCCTGCGCGTCAAAGTGGGAGCGCGTGGCGTCGGGCGACCCGGACGCATGCACCACGGCCAGGTGGCCGGCCTGCCACAGCGGCTGCAGCGCGCGCATCCGGGGATGCAGTCCGAAGAAGCCGTCGAGGTCGAGGGCGCCGTCAGGACGTCCGGGCGGTGCGATGGCGATGCTCGGACGCGCGGCGTAGTAGCCCGGGTCGCCAAACGGCACGACCATGTTGAGGCCGTCGACCGCGCCGCGCTGGAAGATGGCGATGAGCAACTTCTTGCGCGTGCCGGCGGCGTGCACGGTGCGGGCCAGGAACGAGGGCGCAAAGCCCATGGTCACGAGCGCCAGACCGCCCGATTTCAGAAAGACGCGTCGTGAGGTCATGACGGACTCCTATTGGCGCTGGAATTCAGGGGCGGCCAGGGCCAGCGCCGTCAGTTGCTCGGCGCTCGTGGCTTTGGCCAGGGTGGCGCTGGTAGCGGGGGAGACGTCGCCGCCGAGAAGCCCGGCCACGAGCCGCGCCCGCACGGCGTCGAGGTCGGGATCCTCGCCCTGCGGCGTGGTCACGCCCCCGAGCCGGCCGCCGGCCAGGGCCAGCGCGAAGTTCATGCGGCCCACGAGCAGGCCCGATGACACCCACGCGTCGGCGGTCTGGTCGTAGCCGGTCGGCGGCTGGCAGAAGTAGAGCGGCATGCCGAGATCGCGCAGCGTCTTCACCAGCGGCTGCGCGCGGCGCACGTCGGTGCCGGTGGCGCGCAGCGCGCTGGCCACGAACTCGAGCGGGGTCTTCACGGTGGCGCGGTAGGCCGGCGGGGCGAAGAACTCTGGCGCCGTCACGATGGCACGAACGACCTCGCGCAGATCGCCGTGCGTGGCGCGGAACACCGCGGCGGCGCGCGACACCACCGCCGGAGGCGGCGTGTCGCTGATGAAGCGTTGGGCCAGCTTGAAGGCGATGAAGCGTGCGGTGCTGGGGTGCGCGGCCAGGATGTCGAGCACCTGCTCGCCGTCGGAGCGATCGCCGCCGGCCTTGATCACGTGGCCGAGCACGTGCTTCTCGCCGCGGTCGTGGCGCGCCGCCACGAACATGAAGCCGGTGCCCTCGCGCGGCCGCATCGTCCAGCCCGTGAAGGCGCGGGCCACATCGACCACGTCCTTCTGGGTATAGCCGCCCTCGACGCCGAGCGTGTGCAGCTCCATCAGCTCGCGGGCGTAGTTCTCGTTCAGGCCGCGAGCGGCGGCCTTCCCGGCGGCGGCCTTGGGCCGAGGCGGCGAGACCCGAGGCGGCAGGCCGCCACGGCCGCGACGCAGTTGCCGGGGAGCCGCAGGTGCCGTCTTTGTGCCCGCTGCCGGCGACGTGTTCTGCCAGTTGTCGAGATAGAACAGCATCGCGGGGCTGGTGGCGCTGGCCTCGAGCAGGTCGCGGAACTGGCCGAGCACGTGCGGGCGAATCGCGTCGCGCTCGTATGCGGTGACGTAGTTGCGCGTCGGCCCCTTGCCGGCGAAGACGTTGAAGTGGTTGAACCAGAAGTCGACCAGCACTTCCTCGAGTTGGCGCTCGCTGTAGACCGCGCGCAGCACCTTGCCTTCGGCGAGCTCGCTCAGCACGAGACGGTTCTTGCGCTGCGCCTCGCTCGGTTGGCGGGCCGCCGCGGTCAGGCCGGGTTCGCCCGTGTCCACGCGATCGGTGCCGTCGCGCTGCCGCTGCTTCCGCTCGGCGATGACCGGGGCGTCGTAGTCGCGCGTGATGGTCAGGGCATCGAGCGTCAGCGTCGTCAGCGGGGCGAGCCGCTGGTCGAGCGCGTCGTTGGCGATGCGCTCGGGATGGAGCTGCTGCTCGATCCACGCCGGCAGTCCGCTGGCCCGCACCAGAGCCACGTCGCCAGGGCGCGCGCCGTAGCCGAGGCGGTTCAGCGTGTGGATGATGGCCCGGTCGTCGTTTGGAATGGACGGCTTGGCCGACACAACCAGACCGGAGCTGAGCAGGGCGAAGACAAGCAGTGGGGCCCGCATGGTGTTCCCTTCCTGGGAGTGTGACTGTCGACGCCCCCCGTTGGTTTAATGACCTGCCAGCTGGACGATACGGGTCACCAGGCGGCGAGCGCCAGGAACCGCTCGAAATCGCCACAGACGAGGTCGGGTGGATGCTCCAGCGCGCCAAAGTAGGCGGCGCTGAAGGTGGTCGTGAGCGCCACGACCGGCATCCCGGCGGCGCGTGCAGCGGTGACGCCCATCGGCGCGTCCTCAAAGACCAGACAGGCGCCAGGGGGCAACGAAAGCTGCC
>JBDTWC010000553.1:0-3040 GCA_040006875.1 Acidobacteriota bacterium
TCGGGGCCGATGAAGCCGCCATGCGCGGTGCCGGTCTGCACGCTGATCTTGCTGAGGCCGACCAGGTCTGGCCCCTTCTTGGCCAGCGCGGCGTTGAAGCCCTGCATGTAGGCGTGCAGCTCGTGGACGTCGGAGTTCTTGCCGCCGACTTCGCCGATCTCGCCGCCCACCGACACGGTCACGTCCTTGGGCTCGTTGCGGCGGATGAAGGCGGCGAAGTCGGCCGCCAGCTCGCAGTTGACCGCCTGCTGCTCTTCGAGCGTCGGTTTGTCGAGGTCGACGAGCGTGGAGGTGTCGATGTCGATGTTGTAGAAGCCGGCGGCGATCTCCTCGCGGATGAGCGCGCGCAGCGTGTCGAGTTCCTTGTCGCGATCGGGCGAGGCGTATTTCTTGAGCGCCACCTGCACGTGGTCGCCCTGCAGGAAGAGCGGCCCGCGGAAGCCTTCGCGCAGCGCCGCGGCGGCCATGATGGCGGCGTATTCGTGCGGCCGCTGCTCGGTGTAGCCGATCTCGGAGCGCGCGATCTCGAGGATGAAGGCGCCGGCGTCCAGGCTCTTGGCGGCGCGGATCACCGCCCGGCCGGTGTCGTAGGCCATCATGCGCACGTTGATGGCCGGCACCGTGAAGCCGCCGGCCTCGCCCTTGCCCATGGCGATGTAGAGATCGTGGATCGAGGCGAAGCGCACGCCCTGATGCGCAGCCAGGTTCAGGATGACCCAGCGGGCCGTGCCCTTCACCTCGGGCGTGGCGCCGAAGGCCGCCGTGTGGGCCAGGCGATCGACGAGGTCCGCCGCGGGCGCGCCCGACACGGTGATCGTGTCGCCGGTGATCGAAGCGGTGCCGGCAAGCGCGGCGGTGAGGTCGGCGACGGAGTTGAACACCATATGCGGATCCTCTGGACTAACGGACAGCCATCGATTTTAGCACCGGCCACGCCACCTCTTCGACCACCGGGTCGGCGGTGGCGGCGGCGATCATCTCAGCGATCGGCAAGTCGCGCTCCGCGGCCGCCACTTCGTGCGCTTTGGCGCGCGTCAAAGGGTGCCGCGGCGTGAACAGGGTGCAGCAGTCTTGGTCGGGCAGGATCGAGATCGGATACGTGCCCAACGTCCGGGCATCGCGAATGATCTCTTCCTTGGCCATGCTGACCAGCGGCCGGATGGTCAGCAGATCGGTGGCCGAGCCAATCACCGCCAGGTTGTCGAGCGTCTGACTCGCCACCTGGCCCACCGCGTCGCCGGTGACCAGGGCCTGCGCGTGTACCTTGCGGGCGAGACGCGCGGCGATCCGCAGCATCAGCCGCCGGTAGACGACCACCCGCATCGGTCCCGGCACCGTGACGGTGACCTGGCGTTGCAATTCCCCGAACGGGATGAGCATCAAGTGGGCGCCGAGTTGATACGGCGCCAGCACCCGCACCAGCTCGCGCACCTTGTCGATCGAGGCGTGCGACGTGAACGGATGGCCGTGGAAGTGCACGAACGTGGCATGACAGCCGCGCCGCATCATGCGCCACGCCGCCACGGGTGAGTCGATGCCGCCCGACAGCAACGCCACTACACGACCGCCCGTGCCGCTCGGCAGGCCGCCCGCGCCCGGCTCCTTGCCGTAGTAGTAATAGGCGGCCTTGGGCACGATCTCGACCCAGATCGTGAACGCCGGGTGCGACAGGTCGACCTTCCACCCGGTGGCGTCCTGCACGAGCCCGCCGACATGGCGCTCGATGACCGGCGACGTCACCGGGAATTGCTTGTGGGCGCGGCGCACCTCCACGCGGAAGCTCGCCACCGGCCGATCGCGCGGCAGATCGCGCAGCACGCCGGCGGCGATCGCCTCGACGTCGGCCGCCACGCGGGTGGCGATCGCGAAGTTGGCCAGACCGAACACCTGCGCGAGGCGACGGCGCACCTCGTCACTGTCAGCCGACTCGCCGAGCGGGATCTCCACGCGCCCCATGGGCAGGCGCACGGCGCCGACGTCGAGGCCGGCGAGGACATCGCGCACGTTCCTCGCCAGGTGGCGGATGAACCAAGGGCGGTTCTGGCCCTTGAGCGCGATCTCCTGGTAGTGAGCGAGCGCAACTTTCATCGGGTGTCCAGCACGGCGCGGGCGGCGCGATGGCCGCTCACGACTGCGCTCTCGATCGTGGCCGGAAGACCCGTGTCGGTCCAGTCGCCGGCCAGAAAGAAACCGGGCAGCGGCGTGACGGTGGCCGGACGCGACGGCTGACCGGGATCGAGCGCGAAGGTGGCTCTCCGGTCGCGCACCGCGGTGCCGCGCACCAGACGGGCGCGCGCCACGCTCGGCAGCGCGCCGGCCAGCTCCGCGTGAGCCAGAGTCACGAGCTGGTCGTTGGTGCGACCCACGAGGTCGTTCGCGCCGCTGCACACGAGCGACACGTGCGTGGCGTGGCCCGGTGCGACGAGGCGCTTCTCGAAGGCCCACTGAAAGGATCGCCCGGGCAGCCCGATGAGCGGCGTGTCGAGCACCGCCCGATCGAACCACAGGTTCACCGTGACGATGGCCGAGGCCGCCATGGCCGCGGCGTGTTGCAGGACTGGGCCGAGCGCTGCAGGTGACTCGGCGAAGACTCCGCCCAGCGCGTGCCAGGGCACGGCCGCGATCACGCGCGACGCCGGCACGAGCCGATCCCGAACGCGAACGCCTGCGATCCGCCCCTCTCGCATCTCGACCTGGCCGGTGGCGCTGGCCGATACGCTGCCACCGTGCTGCGCCAGAAACGCCACGGCCGGATCGACGAACGTGTGCGTGAGCGACTGCGCCGGCAGCACCAGAGCCGCATCGTCGGGACCGGGGCCGAGCATGCGACGGATCACCTCGACGAACGTGCCGGCGCTCGCGCGATCGATTGGCTGGTTGAGCGCGGCCACGGCCAGCGGCTCCCACAGCAGCTCCACGAGTCGATCCGCCTGGCCCCAACGACGCAGCCACGCTCGGACGGTCATCGACTCCGCCTGCGGCTGATGCGCGGGGGCGAGCGCGCGCGCCAGGCCGAGCACGGACAGGCGATCGGGCCACG
>JBDTWC010000554.1:0-3040 GCA_040006875.1 Acidobacteriota bacterium
AGTCGCCGCCCACGGTGTTGGCCGGCCGGGTCAGGCCGCTGGCCTCGACCCCGGGTGCCGACCACGTGCCGTCGGGCAGCATGGCGAGCTGGATTTCGCGGGCCACTTCGAGATCGCGCTTGAGCGATAGGCGGTCGAAGACCTCGAGCAGCACCAGCAGGTTCATAGCCGCGAAGGCGAAGATCAGCCAGTTGGTGCCGGGCGCGAAGGCCAGAGTGGGTAGGCCGACGCGAAAGAAGAACGGCGGGATCACGATCGGCACGCCGAACACGCCGATGCCGCGGAAGAGCGAGATGACGCCGACGGCGGCCGACACGAGCGCCACGCCGTAGATGGCGCGCCGGGCCGGCGTGAGGCGCATCGTGAAGGCCATGAAAAACGCCTGCGTCCACTTCATGACGCGGGTGTGCCGGGGCAGCGCCCGGAAGGCCTTGCTGTCGACGCCGCGCGTGAAGAAGCGGTAGGCCTCGGGCGCGTCGCGCGTGAAGACCTTGCCGAGCTCGTCGCTGGTCAGGTCTTGCGTGTAGGCGGAAAAAAATTCCCGCGCGCGCGACACAGGGGGCATCGCCCAATACTACGCGGCTCGGGGCCGGCGGGTTCCCGGCCGGCCGGATCCGCGTTGCACGGCACAATGGCCCATGCGCGCCACGACGACCGCGTGATGGGCTACTGTTGCCCGCGACGCTATACCCCGTGCGCAGGTTCTCCAGAGCGTGTCCTCGCGCCGGCTTCGAGTCGAGCCCTAACTACGCGCCCTTCACGAGAGGTTTTGTCATGGCGAACTTGCTGCGTCGCATTGCGTTGCGCTCATCGGTCATCCTCGCCGTCGTGCTGCTGGCGCTGATCGCCGCACCGGGGCCGGCCGGAGCCCAGGAAAAGCCGTCCGGTGCGGTGGTCGAAGCCGACCAGGGGCTTGACCTGCTCGCCGCTGCTGCGGCGGACGCCAACGACCTCGCGCACGGCGCCGATGTCGTCATCGCGGGCGACACGGTGACCGTTTCCTCGCCGATCCTCATCCCCGCCACCGGCACGTCCGGCGTGGCCAACCCCTTTCCGGCTCAGGTCACCGTCTCCGGATTGCCGACGACCATCGGGCGGCTGCAGGTCAGGCTGAATGGCCTCACACATACGTACCCCGCCGACCTCCACATCCTGCTGGTCGGCCCGGGAGGCCAGAAGGTGAGTCTGATGGCCGCCAATGGCGGCGGTACCGACGTCGAGCGCGCGTTCCTGACCTTCGACGATCTGGGCGCCGTTCTGCCAGCGATCCTCACGACCGGCACCTATGCCCCAAAGGCCGTCAGCGCCACGTCGCTCTCGGCGCCGGCCCCTCCCGGGCCGTACAGCACCGGGCTGTCGGCGTTCATCGGCACCAACCCGAACGGCGTGTGGAGCCTGTTCATCGACGACCGGGTCGGCGGTGACTCCGGACGGCTCAGCGGCTTCTCGTTGATCATCACGCCACAGAGCAGCAACACCACCATCACGCCAATCCCTGACCTCAGCACCGTCAATTCCACGCTCAACGTGACCGGCGCCACCAGGCCGATTGCCAAGGTGTCGGTGTCCTTCTACATGACGCACACCTTCGACGCCGACCTGGACGTGTTCCTCATCGGACCCGACGGGACGGCCGTGGAGCTGACGACCGACAACGGTAGCTCCGGCGACAACTACGGCACCAGCTGCGCCGTTGGCAGCCGCACCGTGTTCGAGGATGGCGCTCCGACTTCCATCACCGCTGGCGTCGCGCCGTTCGTGGGCACTTTCAGTCCGGAGCAGCCACTGGCGGCCTTCGCCGGCAAAGCGGCCAACGGCACCTGGACGCTGCGCGTGACCGACGACCTCGGCGGTGACGTCGGCGCCATCCAGTGCTGGCATCTGGCGCTCATCCCTACCGAGCCGGTGCAGCCGCCCACCGACATGACCATCGCCAACATGACCGGCAACACCGTGACCTTCAAGTGGACGCCGTCGCCGGCCGGCGATGCGGCCACGAGCTACGTGTTCGAGGGCGGCGTGACGCCCGGCCAAGTGCTGGCCAGCGTCCCCACGACCGTGGAGAACCTCACCCTCAACGTGCCGAACGGCGCCTACTTCGTGCGTGTCAAGGCGGTGTCGGGCGGAGTGACGAGCAGTGCGTCGAACGAGCTGCCGATCTACGTCGGCGTGCCGGTGCCGCCGTCGGCGCCGAGCAACCTGTTGCTGACCAGAAACAACAGCAACCTCGAGCTGACGTGGCGGAACACCTTCGCTGGCGCCCAGCCGACGTCGTTGTTCCTCGACGTCACGGGCGCCATCACCACCACCCTACCGCTGCCGGTGGTCGAGAGCTTCACCTACAGCGGCGTACCCGACGGCGCCTACACCTTCGCAGTCCGGGCCGCCAACGGCGCCGGGGTCAGCGCGCCCAGCAACAGCCGGAACGCCACCTTTGGCGCGGCTGCCGGCTGCAGCGGGGCCCCCAACGTGCCTGCCAACTTCCGCGCCTTCAAGTCCGGACAGACGATCACGGTCGACTGGGATTCGCCCGGCATCGGCAGCGCGGTGAGCTTCTACGTGCTGAGCGTCACCGGCGGCGTCGCGGCGGTCATCCCGACGACCGCGCGATCGATCAGCGGCAACGTGCCGTCGGGCAGCTACAACCTGAGCTTGACCGCGGTCAATCAGTGCGGAACGAGCACGGCGACGCCGACGCTCGCCGTTACGATTCCCTGATGTCGGCGGCAGGAGGCGGCCACCGTGCCGCCTCCTCCACTTCTTGCTGTGCCGTCTCGACGACGCCGAGCTCGCATACGTTGACGCACTCACTGCAGCAGTGATGGGAACAGCGTGTAAGTACCTGGCGGCACGGCCGGATACGAGAAGGCGACGGCGCGGGCAGCCGCTCGGGCCGCACACGCGGAGGCAAGACCCGAACCGTCGTGCACCGCACCGCACCGCGTCGCAGTTTCCGAGTCCTTCGCACTGTCCAGGCGGAATTGTGGCCAATTTCAGCGCGGCACGACCCTCGCTACACCGTCGGCCGTGGGCAGCGCTA
>JBDTWC010000555.1:0-3039 GCA_040006875.1 Acidobacteriota bacterium
GCTTCTTCATGGTGCCGAACCCGATGTACGGCAGCTGGCAGTAGCGCCCACGCTCTCGCTACCTGGCAACTCGGCCCCGAATGGCATGCGCCTGCCCGCTGCACGTGATGCGGCCCGCGGAGTCGGGCTGCAGGCGCCCCCACAGCCGATCGCGAAGGTGTGCCGCATGGTCGGGCGGCAAGGCGGCGAGTTGGGTGCCGACACTCGCGCTGCCGGTCACCGTCGCCCAGTAGTCGTCGCGATCCGCGAACGTCCGCGACACCTCAATGGTCGTCGTGTCGACGTGCGTGAGGCCCGCCGCCGTCCACAGCTGCTGCAACCCGTCGAGCCGCGACGCCTCGGGGCTGGGCGGCATCGGCACCGTCAGGTCGAGGGCGCGCATCTCCGCGAAGAGCGGCTCGTAGGGAAACCCGCCGCCGGCCATGTCCCAGGCGTAGGCCGACACGCTTCCGCCCGGACGCACGACGCGCGTCATCTCGGCCACGCCGAGGGTCGGGTCGGGCAGGAAGAAGATGACCAGCGGCATGACCGCGGCATCGAACGTATTGGCCGCGTAGGGCAGCGCCAGCGCATCGCCCGGTCGCAAGTCGGCCTGGCGCAGGGCCGGCCGCGACCGGGCGTAGGCGATCTGCGCCTGCGACCGATCGATCCCCGCGATCGCGCGCGGCGCCAGCCGCCTGGTTACCAGTTCGGTGAAGGCGCCATTGCCGCAGCCGACGTCGAGCCACGACCAGCCGGGCTGGGCGGCCAGCCAGTCGAGGAACCGCTCGCCCGCCGCCTGACTCCAGATCCCCATGTAGCGTTCATAGGCCGCGCCGTCGTCGAAGCGAAACTCGCTGGTCGTCACGGTCACCTGCTAGTCGAGATCGCGGAGTTCGTCGTCGAGTCGCGCCAGGATCCGCGCATCGGCGGCGCCGGCCGCGGCCACGACAGGTTGGGGCGCGCGCACGGCATGCGCGACCTTCAGGAGCACGCCGGCAAGCGAGGCCAGGCCGAGCACCGCCGGCACCACCCACGCCAGCCAGCCCCAGCCCTCGGCCCGCGGAGCGCCAAGAATCTCGGCGCCGTATTGCCGGACCAGATCCGCCTTCACGTCGGCGGCGGATTCGCCGGCGGCAATCCGCCGGGCAATGTCGTCGCGCAGGGCGAAGGCATTGGGCGAGGTGCAGTCGGCGAGCAGGAAGCCCGGGCAGAACGGGCTCATGAGCTGACCTGCCAGGTCGGCGGCTTGCTGCTTGGCACTCGGCACCTGCGCCTCGACGGGTGGCGCTGCACTGAGCAACGCGAGCGCCACGATCACGATCGCGAATCGAGCGCCGACGGGTCCGTGTGTCATCCGGTCCTCACTCTGCTCGCTACTGCGCCGCCGTCGCCGTGCCGCCGGTGATCGGGATGACGCGCACGCGAATCACGCTGCTGCCCACTACCCCCGAGGTCCAAGCCGCGACCACGCCGCCCTTGAGGGAGGCCACGACGGGATACGACGACGGCCCGGACCCGCCGAGGCGCGTTGGCGTGCCGAAGCGCATCACGCCGGCGGCGTCGCGCGTGCCAACCACGTAGGCGGCGGTGCGTACGCCGGCGAGCGATTCGTCCCACGCTGCCACGAGGCTCCCGGCGCCGTCGACCGCCACCTGCGGATGCGACGGCTTGGGGCCGCCGAGCGTGGGGATGCGCGTGCGCGGCGCAAAGCCGCCCGCGGCTCGTAGTGTCGAGTAGAAGATCGCGCCGATCGGCTCGGCCCCTGGAATCACGGTGGGCCAGACGATGTGCACGGCCTGGTCGGGGCCGGTCGCGAGCGCCGGTCCGTCGTCAGGACAACCGTCGATGGCCCAGCCGTCCTCACTTACGCGTGCCGGAGCCGCGAACGTGCGGCCGCCGTCCCGCGACACGGTGAAGGCGATGTCGCGCAGGTTGCCGGCATACACGTGGCGCCACGCCGACACAAGCGTGCCGCCCGGCAGCGCGACGATCGCCGACTTGCAGCAGTAGCACACCCCGGCCGTGAGCACGCGTTCCGCGCCGGCCGTCGCGCCGAAGGTGGCGTAGGTGAGCGTGGACTTCTGCGCCATGGCCACGCCGTCGTGTTCGCCTGATGCCGACATCACGTGTTCGCCGCCGGGGCCGGCCAGACCGCGATGGTCGAGCCAGAGAACGTGCGCCACGCCCTGGTCATCGAGTGCGAGCGAGTGCCAGCCGCGGTCGCCAGCGGCACCGCTCGCCTGCAACGACACCGGCGCGGCGAAGGTGCGGCCGAAGTCGCGGCTGCGCGCCACCTTCACCTCGGTGCCCTGATCTTTGGCATTCCAGGCCACCACGACCTCGGGCCTGGCGCCCGCGACCGCCGCATGCAGCGCCACGCGCGGCGGAATCTCACCGCTCACCCGGCCGTCGCCGAGCACGGTGTTCACCCGCACGGGTGCGCCGAAGGTCCCCCCTTGATCGTCGCTGGTCGCCAGATAGACATCTGACTTCCCGTCGGCCGCGGCCCCCCACGTCACGGCGACGAAGCGACCTTGCGAGGCCACCCACGGGGCCGAGTTGGCGCGCCCGGGCACCGCCAGCGTGGCCGTGCGATCGCTCTGCGCGGACGGCTGACCCGCCAGCGCGAGCACCGCGCCGGCACCGACCACGAACTGGATTGCTCTCGTCACTCGCATGGTCGCCACTCCCTGAACGTCGTCACTCTCGTCTGGCCGAGATAAGCCAGTCATCAGAACCGCACCCGCACGGCCACCTGCCAGCTGCGGGGATCGCCCACGGCCGTGATCTGGTTGTAGGTCGGCGATGGACTAGCTGGATACGCGCCGGCGCCGAAGACGGCGTTGCGCGCCGTCTCGTTCACCGTGTTGGTGAGATTGAACACCTCGGCCACCGCCTCGATGGTCGTCGCGCCGGCCAGGCGGAACACCCGGCTCGCCCGCAGGCCCAGCGAGACAAATTCGTCGCCCACGCCCGAGTTGCGCGCAATGAACTCTCCGTCAACGACCGGCCGGGCAGCGGTGCCCTGCACCGTGGTCGCGCCTGAGGTGATGTTGA
>JBDTWC010000556.1:0-3038 GCA_040006875.1 Acidobacteriota bacterium
AGCAAGCCCACCACCTCGATCACCCTCGACCGCGACCTGATTCGCGCCGCCCCGATCACCTCGCGCCGCCTGTTCAGCGATGCGCTCGACCTCGCCCCTGGCGTGTCGTCGCGCAACGTCGACGACGGCGTCGGCCGCCGCGCCTACTACTTCAAGGGCGCCGTGATCTTCTCCCACGTCTTCACGCTCGAAGGCGCCCCGGCCGGGTCGTTTCTCGACTCGTCGGCCCATTCCATCGGCTTCGGCGGCGACGCGGTGCAGGATTCGGAACTGAAATTGAGCGGCGTCGATGCCGCCTCACCGACCGGCACCGGCGTGGTCATGAACATCATCGCGCCGCGCGGCGGCAACGCCTTCAAGGGCGCGGCCATCTACGACTACCAGAACGTCGCCTGGAACAGCGACAACACCACCGGCGGCAGCGCCCCCGGCGGCTTGCCGACGGCGCAGTCGGTCAAGCAGTTCGACCTGTCGCTCGGCGGACCCATCGTCAAGAACCGCGTGTGGTTCTTCAGCGCCTTCCGCCGCGCCAACCTCACGAACGGCATCAGCCGGTCGGCCTTCAACGCGGCCAACATCCAGGCGCTGGCCAAGGACTTCACGCCGTTCGACAACTTCCAGAAGAGTAACCAGCCGTTCGTGAAGGTCACCGCGCAGCTCAACACGAAGCACGAGTTGACGGCCTTCTACCAGAACGACCGCTCGAAGTATTCGAGCAACCGCGAGCTCGACAACAAGCCCTACCTGTTCAACTCCACCGGCGGCGGTCTGATGCATGCCCGGGTCAGCTCGGTGTGGACCAATGCCCTTACCTCGTCGCTGGCGGTGAGTTACAACAACAAGGGCGGCAACGACAAGAGCACCTACGACGGCGTGGATCTGAACGGCCCGCAGATCCAGATTCACAAGGACGCGTTCCTGACCGGTGTGGTCATGACCGGCGACGGCGCGCTGGCCCGCCTCAACACGCCTGAGTCGATCGCGCTCTCGGATTCGCACATGTGGCTGGTGCGCGGCGACCTCACTTACTACAAGCAGGGGTGGGGCGGCGCCCTCGATGGTGCGCGAGACCACCACCGAATACGTCAACGGCGGCGTCGCCCTTCAGGAAGAGCGCTTCATAGACCCGAGCAACTCCGCGGCCGGCACCACGCCGTTCCACCTGCGCCTGCGCTCGCCGGCCATCGCCCCGACCATCAGCGAGCACGACCGCGATGTCGCCCTCTACGCGCAGGACTCGTGGACACCGACCGAGCGGCTCACCGCGAACGTCGGGATGCGCGTCGACTTCATCCGCCGCCACGACGCGATTACGAACATCGACCGGCAGAAGAGCACGGCGGTGCAGCCGCGCGTCGGCGTGTCCTACCTGATCACCAAGGACGCGCGGAACGTCATCCGCGCCAGCTACGGCCGGCTCTACGAGCAGGTCAACGGCCGTGACTACATCGTGACCTTCGGCTCGGCCGGCGCGACCAACATCACCGACATCTATACCGACAAGGCCGGCAACCGCACCCAGGTGCTCACCCCGGCGACCCGCAGCGTCGATCCGCGCCTGCTCTTCGCCGAGGACCTGCACCAGCCCTGGCTCGACGAGTTCTCGCTCGGCTTCAACCGGCAGTTCCCCGGGCAGATCAGCGTGGGCGTGGCGGCGACGCACCGTCGCTACCACGACAACTTCGCCGAAGTGGACATCAACGGCATCTATCCGTCCGGTCCCAATCAGCCCTTCGGCGGCTTCGGCCTGATCGATCCCAACCGCGGCGTCGTCACCCAGGAACAGAACAACACCTGGACGCAGGTCATCGTCAACGCCGTCGAGATGACCTTCGCGAAGAACATGTCGCACGGTTTCCAGCTGATCGCCAGCGCCACGCGCCAGTGGCAGCATCTGAACGGCACGTGGAATCCGACCGACCCGGCGCGCTTCGTGCAGCCGGGCGCCTTCGCCAACAACCGCGACCTGTCACAGCAGCTTTTCGGCAATGGCGAGGACAACACCCTTGACGGCGGCGGTCGTGAATCGGGCGCGGCCTACCGGCCGTTTTCGGTGCGCATCGGCGGCCAGTACGTGGCGCCGTTCGGCATCAGCATCGGCGGCAGCTTCGTCATCCAGGCCGGCGGCTACGTCGGCCCCCTGCTGACCCGTCTCGACGCCACCGACCCGCAGATCGCCGTGTTCGGGCCTTCGACCGTGCGCCTGGCCAACGGCACCTCGCAGCCCAACCCGCTCGCGACCCGCCTGCGATTTGCCGGACCGACGCGCAGCGATGGTCAGGTGCGCAACGACGACGCCAAGTACGTGCAGCTCAAGATCGGCCGCACCTTCCGGCTCGGCACCCAGTCGTTCGAGCCGTCGGTGAACATCTTCAACATGTTCAACACCGGCGCCAACACGCAGTGGAACACCGGAGCGAACCAGACCTACAGCCCGAACTACCTGGCCCGCTTCAACCGGCATCCGCCGCGTTCGCTGCAGCTGTCGATGGCCTACAAGTTCTAGCGGCTGACGGCTGCGGTCCGGGGACCTCCTCGCCGGCGATCACAAACACAACTGAGCCGCCTCGCCCTCAGGCGGGGCGGCTCTTCGTCGTTCCACCCCTGCTGCTCGAGGTACGTCATGCGCCGACTGCTCACATCGTTCTCGTGGCTGGCCGTGGCCGCCACGGTGGTCGTCACCGCCCCGGCGGGGCACGCGCAGGCGCCGCCACGCATCGCTCCGGCCGTCTACGACAGCTTGCACTGGCGCTTCATCGGACCGGAAGGCAATCGCTTCTCGGCGGCCGCGGGCATTCCGGGCGACCCCGCCACCTACTATGTCGGCTCGGCCTCGGGCGGCATCTACAAGACGGTCGATGGCGGCGTGAACTGGGCGGCCATCTTCGACGACCAGCCGGTGCAGTCGATCGGGTCGCTGGCGGTCGACCCGTCCGACCCGAACATCGTGTGGGCGGGCACCGGCGAGCCGCACATCCGCAGCCACATCTCGGTCGGGCAGGGCATCTACAAGTCGCAGGACGCCGGCAAGACCTGGG
>JBDTWC010000557.1:0-3034 GCA_040006875.1 Acidobacteriota bacterium
ACCACTTCGCCGGCGTCGAACGACACGCCCAGGAACGACAGCGTCTGGTTGCCGGTGGCGGCCGGCACGGCGCGCTCGTAGAGGAGCACGCCGTCGGGCCCGTAGAACTGGAGCCGCGTCGTGTCGGCGAGGTCGACGTGGGTGAACACCGCGCCGAAGCCCGTGACCGCCGCCGGCACCGCGCCGTTGCCCGGCAGCGTGAAGAGCACGTCCATCACGTTGCTGTCGAGGGGCGAGAAGATGCGCGCCGCGCTGAAGGCGGTGAACACGCCGGCGTAGCCGGGGTTCAGCTCCTCGAAGAGCGGGGCCGGAGCGCCACTGGTCTCGAAGCCCGAGCCCGTGGTGACGAAGCGCGCGCCGCGCGGCACGAAGCGCGTCATCGGCGAGGGGTCGAGCGTGGGCACCGCGGCGGGGCCGCCGCCGTCCCAGTTGATTTCGCGCCGGCCGCTGGGTTGCGTGCCCGGCAGGGCGGCGTTGTTGGGCCCGCCGAGGTCGGCGCGAAAGGCATCGACGGCGGCTTGGATGGCGGCCGCGTTGGCGCCGGCGGCTTCGCGCACGATCGGGCCGGCCGACGCCGTGCCGGCGAGCAGCAGTGACCCTAGGAAGACGGACATCGCACGAACGTTCATGACAGTGACTCCAGAGTGGAAACGAACAACCGATGCCGATCACTCATGCCGCGGGGGCGGGCGGAGTGGCGAGCGACGGTGACCAGCCCACGGTAGCGGCCGGCCGCCGCGGCAGTCCTCAGGCTTCGGTAACGGTCTGGTGCGAATTCGGTAAGCCTGGCTGTCCCACCATTGGTCCCGCGGGCGCCGTTTCCGGGTGGCGCGGGTGTGGCCTGGGGCCGCCATCCTGTGTATTCTTGGCGGGTCAACCCAATGTCACGCCCATTCACCGTGCTCGTTCTCGCCGTTGCCGCCCTTGCCGGATGCAAGACGGCCGGCCCTGCCGGGGGGTCGATCATCCAGCCCGGCGCGCCCGGTCAGGCCAACAAGGTCATCACCCTCGAGGCCGCCACCGATCTATCGAAGGTGCAGGCGACGCCGGCCGACGTCAAGTTCATGCAGGGCATGATCGGCCACCACGCCCAGGCGCTCGAGATGACCGCGCTCATCCAGTCGCGCACGGCTCGCGAGGACATGAAGAAGCTCGGCCAGCGCATCGCGGTGTCGCAGGCCGACGAGATCAACATGATGCGCACCTGGCTGACCAGACGCGGTCAAGAGCAGCCGAACGAGCACGCTCACCATATGCCGGGCGGCATGATGCCGGGCATGCTGAGTGACGAGCAGATGGCCGAACTCGCCGCCGCCAAGGGCGAGCAGTTCGATCAGCTCTTCCTCAAAGGCATGATCCAGCACCACGAAGGTGCGTTGAGCATGGTCGACGACCTGTTCAAGACGCCGGGCGCGGGTCAGGAAAGCGACCTCAACGCATTTGCGGCCGATGTCGATGCCGACCAGCGCATGGAGATCAACCGCATGCGCGCGATGCTGGGCAGCCGCTGAGCCGCTGCCGGAACCGAAGGACTCGAGGAGCGACCGAATGAGATTCGATGTGATGTCACGCAGTGCCTGCCGGCGCGGCGCCGCATGGACGCTGACGGCCGTGGCTGCCGTGGCCACCGGGGCGATCATGGCGGCGCAGGCCCCGTCCGGACCGATGCCGAGCACGACCGACCCGCGCGTCGGGCTGAAGGCTGGCATCAAGGACGCCGGCACCGCGTCCAAGAACATGACGCTCGTATCCTCGATGGGCAAGCCCAACGGCTTCTTCGATCCCAAGAACCCGCTCGGCGATCCGACGCCGCCCGAACGGGCGGCGGGCGCGCCCGCGCCGACCCCGCCGCCGGCACCGCCGCCCGGCACTCCCGCCGCGCCGCCGCGGCCGGGCGGTCTCGACTTCGCCAACTCGGACCTGGCGTTCAAAGGCGTCAACGTCGTGATGGGCAACTTCCACGGCTTCAACACCTACAACGTCGAAGACGCGCGCAAGCCCAAGCTGGTGGCCTCGGTGGCCTGCCCGGGCGGCCAGGGTGACGTGTCGATCTACGGCAACCTACTGTTCATGTCGGTGGAGCAGACGCGCGGCCGCATCGACTGCGGCACGCAGGGCGTGTCGGCGACGGTCAGCACCGAGCGCTTCCGCGGCGTGCGCATCTTCGACATCACCGATCTGAAGAACCCCAAGCAGGTGGCGGCGGTGCAGACCTGCCGCGGCTCGCACACGCACACACTCGTGCCGGTGAAAGGCGACCCCAACAACATCTACGTCTACGGCTCGGGCACCGGCAACGTGCGCTCGGGTGAAGAGCTCGAGGGCTGCTCGGGTCTCGACCCGAAGGAAGACCCGAACACGGCGCTCTTCAGCATCGACGTCATCAAGGTACCGCTGAAGAACCCCGAGAAGGCCGCCGTCGTGGCCCGTCCGCGCATCTTCGCCGATGCCACGACCGGCGCCATCGCCGGCCTGTGGGCCGGCGGCGATCACGGCCCCGGCACGCAGAAGACCAGCACCACCAACCAGTGTCACGACATCACCGTGATGCCGGAAGCGGGTCTGGCCGCCGGTGCCTGCTCGGGCAATGGCATCCTGATGGACATCTCGAATCCCGAGAAGCCCACCCGGCTCGACGTCGCCGGCGACAAGAACTTCGCTTACTGGCACTCGGCCACGTTCAACAACGACGGCAGCAAGGTCATCTTCACCGACGAGTGGGGCGGCGGCACGCGGCCGCGCTGCCGCGCCAGCGATCCGCCGACGTGGGGCGCCGACGCCATCTTCGAGATCGTCGACCGCAAGCTGAAGTTCGGCGGCTACTTCAAGATGCCGGCGGCCCAGACCGAGCAGGAGAACTGCGTCGCCCACAACGGCAGCATCGTGCCGGTGCCCGGCCGCGACATCATGGTGCAGGGCTGGTACCAGGGCGGCGTGTCGGTCTTCGACTTCACCGACGCGGCGCACCCCGTGGAGATCGCCTTCTTCGATCGCGGTCCCCTCGATGCGAAGCACCTGATCACCGGCGGCTACT
>JBDTWC010000558.1:0-3031 GCA_040006875.1 Acidobacteriota bacterium
CGTTCTGCGCCGCCATCTGCAACTACTGCAACTTCACCCGCGGCCTGCTCGACGAGGCGGTCAAGACGCAGCTGGTGGCCGCGCTCGTGGCCGACATCCGCAGCCACGCCGAGTCAGTGGCGATCGAGACGGTGTTCTTCGGCGGCGGCACCCCCTCGCTGCTCACGCCGGCCGAAGTCGACGCCATCCTCACTGCCTGCCGCGAGTCGTTCGAGCTGGCGACCGACGCCGAGATCACCCTCGAGGCGAATCCCGAGAGCGCGTCGCCCGAGAGGCTCGACGGCTACCGGCGCGCCGGCGTCAATCGTCTCAGCTTCGGCGTGCAGTCGTTCCGCGACGACGAACTGCGCCGCCTGGGTCGCCTCACAGCGCGGCGCGGGCGGAGGAAGCGGTGCGCATGGCGCGCGCGGCCGGCTTCGACAACCTGAGCCTTGACCTGATGCTGTGGCTGCCCGAGCAGACGTTGGCGCACCTGCGCGAGTCGGTCGAGCGGTTGATCGCCGTCGGCCCGGAGCACGCGTCGGTGTATCTGCTCGAGGTCTATCCCAACGCTCCGCTGCGCGAGGAGATGGCGCGATCGGGATGGTCGGTGGCGCCCGACGACGACGCCGCCGACATGTACTTGGACGTGATGGCCAGGCTCGAACGCGGCGGCTATCGCCAGTACGAGATCTCGAACGTCGCTCGCCCGGGCCGCGAGAGCCGTCACAACCTGACCTACTGGCGCGACGGGGAGTGGCTCGCGTTCGGGCCCGGCGCGCACGGGGCGCGCGCGCACGAGCGCTGGCGGGTGGTGAGCGGCACGGGCGAGTACATCGCGCGCGTGGCGGCTGGGAGCGACGTGGCCGCGGAGCGAACGGAGCGCACGCCGGCGGCGCGGCTCGAGGAAGCGCTGTTCATGGGCCTGCGGTTGGCCGAAGGCCTCGATCTCGTCGCCATCAAGCGTCGCTACGGCGTCGATGTATGGGAGACTTTCGGCAACCAGCTCGCGCTGCACGTGCGCGCCGGGTACCTCGAGCACGAGCCGAACCGCCGGATCTACTTGACCCGCGCGGGGATGCTGGTAGCTAATGACGTCATGGCGGTTTTCATCGGCCGCGAATTTTAGGGTAGAGTAGCGGTCTTTCGCCGCAAGGAGGCCATTCAATGCTTCGAGTTTTCGGTATGTCTCCGGCCGTGAGCCGGCCGTTCGTGATGGGTGCGGCGCTGGCCGCGGTGCTGTTGGTGGGTAAGCCTGCGCTGGCGCAGGACGCGGCGCCGGCGGCTCCGGTGTTGGCGCTCGAGGGCGATGCGGTCACGATTACCATCCTCATCAAGCCCGACAAGACTGCCGAGTTCGAATCGGTGCTCACGAAGCTGAAGGACTCGCTCGCCAAGAGTGAGAAGCCGGTACGCAAACAGCAGGCTGCGGGTTGGACCGTCTACAAGTCCACCACCCCGGGGCCGAATGGCAACGCGATCTACATCATGCTGATTACGCCGGTGTTGAAGGGCGAGGAGTATGACATCAGCCGCCTCATCGCCGAGGTCTTCCCGGTGGAAGTTAAGGAGTACTTTGAAAAGTACAGAGATTCGTATGTCGGCCGAGGTATCACGACGATGTCCAAACTCATGTCGATGGGGCAGCAGTAGTTCCATCGGGGCCGGTGTCGACCTCGTCTCGTGATTTCTGCACATGTGTTGTTGCTGGCGCTCCTCCAGAGCGCCAGCAACACGACAACTCCGCCAGTAGCGCCGCCTGCTCTGCAGGCGGTTCCCGCCGATCCGTCCCGCCTGCTGTTTCCCGCTGGTAGCTCCGGACTCGTGCTCGTGCTCGTGAAGCCGGATCGCACCGCCGACTACGAGGCGGTGATTGCCGCGCTCACGCGCGTGATGGGCACGGCGCCGCCCGAGGTGCGCGCCCGCGCCGGCGGCTGGAAGGTCTTCAAGGCTCAGGAACCGGATGCCAAGGGCAATGCGGTCTACGTGCATTTCCTGGCCACGCCCGACGCCGCGGTCGACTACCGGCCTTCGGTCGTGCTCGAGCGGCTCATGGGCACGCTGCCCGAAGCCGAACTCGTGAAGTACCGCGATGCTCTCGCCGCGCCGCCGACGCGCCTGTCGCTGGCGCTGCTGGCCGACCTGTCGCTCGCTCCCGTCGCCAAGCGCTGACGCGCGCTAGAAGCCGATCGTCGCCCCAGCGTAGAGCCGGTGATAGGTGTCGTTCACGGGCGCGCCGCGCAGACGGATGAGGCGATAGTCGAGGCGCAGGCGCAGCGGCCCGGCCACCTTGATCTTCACGCCCCCGCCGATGTTCCCGGCGACGCTGGTCTCCTGCAGTGGGCCCAGTCGCTCGCGGTAGACGCCCACGCCGGTGGTGCCGTAGAACTGCATGCCCGACACGGCAATCGGCGTCTGCACGAGCACGTTCGCCATGCCGGTCGCGAGGCCGGGCCCGTTTGTGGCCGTGCGCTCGGTCAACTGCGCCGCCTCGAACTCAAACGCCACCACGACCAGCCCGGCGCCGGCGGCCACACCGCGGGCCAGGCGCGTCGAACCCGTCGGGGAGAGGCCGAGAAAGGCCGTGACGTCGGCGCGTACGGGCCCGGCGCTGACCACGATGAACGCCGCCGTTGCGATCGCGATCCACAGGTGTCGTGTCATCGTAGGGCTCCAGACCCCAATGATATGATCGAGACTCCGATTTACTGCGTGGCGCACTTGACTGACTTCTCCCTGTCCGACGACCAGCACCTGCTCGCGCGCAGCGTTCGCGCCTTCGCCGAGGCCGAGATCCGGCCGCGGATCCGCGAGTGGGACGATGCGCAGCATTTTCCGCATGAGCTGCTGCCGGCCATGGCCGACCTGGGTCTGATGGGCATTCAGATCCCGGAGAGTCACGGCGGTGCCGGGATGTCGGGGGTGGACTACTGCATCGCCCTTGAAGAGCTGGCTCGGGTCGATCCGTCGGTGTCGCTGTCGGTGGCCGCGCACAATGGCCTCGGCACTGCGCACATCGCGATGTTCGGCTCGGCGGCGCAAAAGGCTGAGT
>JBDTWC010000559.1:0-3030 GCA_040006875.1 Acidobacteriota bacterium
TCGGCGCCGACATCATCGAGCAGATTCTCGTGCGCGTGAACGGCGAGATCATCACCAAGAGCGACCTCGAGCAGCGCCAGATTGCCGCCCTGCGCAACAAGCCCGAGGTCCAGGGGCTGCGCGGCAACGATGCGGCGCTGAACAAGCTGCTCTCGGAAGTGACGCCGCAGGTGATCGTCGACGCGGTCGACGAGCTGCTGATGTTGCAGCGCGGCAAAGAGCTCGGCTACGCCATGGGCGACGAGCAATTCAAGAGCATCGTCGACAACATCCGCAAGGAAAACAAGATCGAGACCGACGAGCAGTTCGCCGAAGCGCTGAAAGGCGAAGGCATGACCATGCTCGACCTGCGCCGGCAGCTCGAGAAGCAGATGCTCGTGACCCGCGTGCAGCAAACCGAGGTGATGGGCAAGATCGCCGTCGGCGATGAGGAAGTGTCGACCTACTACGCGCAGCACAAGGACGAGTTCGCGAGCACGCCGCAGGTGACCCTGCGCGAGATCCTGGTGGCCGTTGCCGGCACCGAAGGGACCGTGAACGTGGCCGCCGACGAGGCCGCGCAAGCCAAGGCCGAGGACATCCGCAAGCGCCTGCTGACCGGCGAGCCGTTCCCCCGTCTGGCCGCCGACCTGTCCGACTCACCGTCGAAGGCCAACGGCGGCTTGCTCGGCGATATTCCCTGGGAAGACGTGTCGCCCGAGCTGCAGAAGGATCTGCTGGCCATGAAGAGCGGCGACGTCACCAAGGTGATGCGCACGCCGCGCGGCTACCAGATTCTGAAGATGGAAGGGCGCACCGACGGCTCGCTCAAGCCGCTCGCCGAAGCGCACGACGCCGTGTCCGAGAAGGTGTTCGAGGGCAAGCGGAAGGTCGAGTTCCAGAAGTACCTGGTGAAGCTGCGTCAGCAGGCCATCATCGAGTGGAAGAACGACGAAGTGAAGAAGGCCTGGGAAGCCGGGCTGAAGACGCAGGACACGGCCGCCGAGGCCAAGCCCGGGCGGTAGAGCCCCGCCCATGAAGATCGGCCCGATCGAACTGGCCTCGCCGCTGGTCGTCTCGCCCATGGCGGGGATGACCGATACGGCGTTCCGGCGGCTCGTGAAGCGTCACGGCGGCTGCGGCCTGGTCGTGAGCGAGATGGTGAGCAGCGAAGGGCTCGTGCGCGGCATCGATCGCACGCTCGAGTACGCCGAGTACACCGAGGAAGAGCGGCCGGTCTCGATCCAGATCTTCGGCGGCGATCCCGACCGCATGGCGGAGGCCGCGCGTGTCGTGGAGCGCATGGGCGCCGACATCGTCGACGTCAACATGGGCTGCCCGGTGCCGAAGATCGCGAAGCACCAGGCGGGCTGCAGCCTGATGCGCGAGCCGGCGCACGCCGCCCGGATCGTCAGTGCGATGGTGAAGGCCGTGCGTATCCCCGTCACCGTGAAGATGCGCAAGGGCTGGGACGACGACCAGGCCAACGCGGCGGAAGTGGCGCGCCAGGTGGAGCAGGCCGGCGCGTCGGCGATTGCCCTGCACGGACGCACCGCCAAGCAGTCGTACTCGGGCTCGGCCGACTGGGATTTCGTGTCTGATGTCGCCCGTCACGTGTCGATTCCGGTGTTCGGCTCCGGCGACTGCGTGGAGCCCGAGCAGGTGGTGGAGCGTCTGCGGCAGGGCGTGAGCGGCGTGTTCGTGGGCCGCGGCGTGCTGCGCAATCCGTGGATTCTCGCCCAGGCGCAGGACCTGCTCGAGGGCCGCCCCGCCCGCATCATCACCTCGGAACAGCGGGCTGCATTCCTGCACGACTACATCGACCTGCTGCTCGACGATCACGGCGCCGAGGGCGAAGGGTTCCGTCATGTGGCGCCGGGCACGAGCGGCCCGGACCACGCCCGCGCGCGCAGTCGCGAGCGCTGGGTGGTGAACAAGGTGCGCGCACTCTGCACCTGGTACACCAAGGGCCTCGACAACGGCTCGCACCTGCGCATCGCGATCAACGCGTCGCCGACGATCACCGAGGTGCGCGACGTGATCGACCGCTTCTTCCTCACCCCGGAGCTGTTCGTGCTGCGTGCGGGCTCGGCCGGAGCCGACATCGACGACGCGCTGGTCGAAGGCTGACCGGTTCATGGGGCTGCGCGTCGCCATCGACCTCGACGGCACGGTGGCCGACCTCTCGAAGACGATGCTGGCGCTGGCCAAGAAGAAGCTGCGTCGCAGAGTGGCCCCGCCCGTAGAGGCGCGGTCGCTCGACGACGGAGAACCGCCGCCGCGCCCCAGCATCGCCGACCTCAAGCTGAGTCAGTCGGAACTCGATGCGCTGTGGACGCACGCGCTCAAGACCAAAGACTTCTGGACGACGCTGCCTGAACTCGAAGACGGCATCGTGACGCGGATCGCGCAGTTGGCGGCCGAGCGCCGCTGGGACGTGCTCTTCATCACCACGCGGCCCACCGCCGCCGGCGCCACCACGCAGCTCCAGAGCCAGCAGTGGCTGAGCGCGCATGGCTTCGCGAATCCGAGTGTCTACGTGGTGAAGGGGTCGCGCGGCAAGGTCGCGGCCGCGCTCGATCTCGATGCGGTGGTCGATGACCGACCCGAGAACTGCTTCGACGTGGCCACCGAGTCGCGCGCGAAAGCCGTCCTGGTGTGGCGCGCGCCGATCGAGGCGCTCGCCCCGGGCATGACGCGCGACGGCGTGATCGTGACGCCGTCGATCAGCGCAGCCGTCGATCAGCTGATCGAACTCGACCGCGAGAAGCGTGGCGGCGTCGTGCACTCGATCAAACGACTGCTGCGCCGCCACTAGCCCCGCGTCAGTCCTTGCGGCGCTTCGGCCCGCCGTAGGGCCGGTCGCCGCCCGGCTTCTTCCACGCCGGCCGCGGTGCGCCGCCTTCGGGCCGCGGCTTCCACCCGCCCGTGCTGCCGCCACCTGGCTTGTCGCGCCAGGCCGGCTTCGGGCGATCGCTGAAGGGCCGATCTCCGACCGGCTTCGGTCGGTCGCCATACGGTCGATCGCCGCTGGGCGTGGGCCGATCGCCG
>JBDTWC010000560.1:0-3030 GCA_040006875.1 Acidobacteriota bacterium
AATGGATATTAACGACCGGATGCTGCGCGGCATCTTGGACCCGGCGTCACCCGAGCTGCGGGGCGTTCCTCGAAACGAACACGACGCGATGCTCGGCGCGCTCACGTCGTACGTCGTCGCGTTCGACAACCTGTCAGGCCTGCCAGCGTGGCTCTCGGATGCGCTCTGCCGGATTGCCACTGGTGGCGGCTTGGCCACGCGCACGCTCTACAGCGACACCGACGAGACGTTGATCGACGTGACGCGGCCGATCCTGCTGACCGGCATCGATAGCCCGGCCACGCGCGGGGATCTGCTCGACCGTGCCCTTCTGGTGAACCTGCCCGTGATGGCCGACGAGGCGCGCGGTGACGAGGGCGACCTGTGGCGCCGGTATCATGCAATGCGGCCGGCGCTGCTCGGCGCGCTGCTCGATGCCGCAGTGTGCGCGCTGCGGCGCCGGCCTGCCGTGACACTTCCGAAGCGCCCGCGGATGGCCAATGCCTGCCTGTGGGTGACGGCGGCCGAGCCGGCGCTGGGCTGGACCGCTGGGCACGCGGCGACCATCTGGCTCGACGCCCGAGATAGTGGTTCGGCGGATCTCCTGTCGGGCGACCCCGTGGCGCAAGCGGTGTTGGCGCTAACGTTGCCGTGGTCGGGTACAAGCACGGAGTTACTGGCCGACCTGACCGCGGCTGTGAGCGAGCACACTCGGGCGGCGCGTGCATGGCCAGCCTCGGCCCGAGGGCTCTCTGGTGTTCTCCGGCGCCTCGCCCCTGACCTTCGTCGAGCCGGCGTGGATGTGGATTTCGACCACCGGGAAGGGCACACCGGACGGCGGCTGCTCCAGATCGTCACCCGCGTCACCATCGTCACCAAGGCCGGAAACACTGACGGTGCGGGTGACGCAGCGGGTGACGATGCCGGTGACGATGCGCCTTTGCGTCACCCGACCGTCACCGCACAGTCGTCAGATTTCCGGCTCAATTCCTCGAATGGCGACGATGGTGACGCGGGTGACGCGGGTGAAGGTCGCACGCACTCCTTATCAGCGCCTGCAGACGAAGCCGCCGACCCCTGGCAGGAGATCGCGTGATGACTACCACCACCGAGTACAACGATGAGATGTTCCGGGCCGCCCTGCGGTCTGAGGCCCGACGCCTGGTCGTGACGCTGGAGGCCCGCGGCGTCGCGTTCCGGCTGCAAGACGGCAAGATGCAGGGCCGTCCCACCCGTTTGGTCACGGCCGACGAGCGGGCCGCGTTCCGACACCATGCCGAGAACGTGCGCGTCTTAGTGGCGCGGCGCCGCGACTGGTCCGACTGGTGGACGCGGCCGGAACCACGGTTCGATCCATCGACCGCCTGCCTCACGCCCGCCGAGATTCGCGGACGGACCGCATGACAGCCGAGGCGCGTTTGTGTGCCGTGTGGCTGGTGGCGCTCGCGCGACGAGTGGCATTCGCGGCGAGAGCGTATTCGCTGTAGATCGCGGAGACGGCGGGAGCCCAACCTCAGGTGCGAGTCCCATAAATGGTTGATGGCGGACGAGTTCTGGTCCAAGTCGTTGATTCGCCGTCGCTTCCACCGCGTTGGGTATTCATCGCTGCTTCTCCCCATTCGACTCGAGTCCACCGGCCTCGTGGAGACGATTTGGAGACGGCCTGACGTAGGACTGGTTAGACGCACTTGGGTGCAGATGGCCGTCCCTACCTCTAGCGGCCCTTCGGCGACGAGCGTCGACTAAGCCAGACGCTCACGACCGGCACGGCGATCATCTGCAGCACTGGCCAGAGCCCGACGTCAAGCACCGGAAGCACTGGCATGAGCGCGTTGTAGGTCCATCGGTGCTCGGCCAGCGCTGAGCGCTCCAGCAGGATGGCGGTGAGGGCTCCCAGACTTCCGAGGGCCACCAGACGGCCAGGAATCGGGCGGCCTGACGTTGACAGACCCCCGACCAGGGCCCACAGCCCCAGCGTCCAGACCGCGTCGATCCCTGCCATCGGCAGGCAGTGGCGCAGGCGGAAGAGGAAGGGACCGGCTGACTCCACGAACGCGACGGCGTGGGTCGCTTCCCAGGCCCAGTGCAGCACGAACGCCACGACGACCAGACGACCGACCATCGCGGCCTGTAATCGGCGTCCCGCCATGCACGTCGTCATGGTCACGGCTCGATCTTCACCGTGGACATCATTCCCTGGTCTTCGTGGTCGAGGATGTGGCAGTGCTGTACGGCGGTACCGGCGAAGTCGGTGAAGCGGATGCGAATCCGCGCCCGACCGCGGGCCGGCACCACGACGCCGTCGAGCCACGCCGGCTCGGCCTGACCATCCGCACCCACCCGCTGGAACGCGTTGGTGTGCACGTGCATCGGATGGTCCATGTCGGTGGTGTTGACGTACTCCCAGTCCTCGACGTCGCCGAGACGCACGCGGTCATCGACGCGCGCGTGGTCGAACTCGCGGCCGTTGATCAGGAAGCGCAGACCCATGCCGCGGCCACGCATCATCCCCATCGCCTCGGACAGCACGAACGTGCGTCGCAGCGGCCCCGCGGGCAGGCGCTCCACGTCCTCGAGGGTCTCAGGCAGGTCAGCGGGCACCGAGGCACGCCCCTCATACACCACCGTCGCCATCTCGAACGGAGTGCGCGCGCCGAAGGCGCCGCCCATCATCCCCGCTGAGCCTCGGTTGTAGGGGAGATTCATCAGCCGATAGGACGCACCCGCTCGAGCACCCTGAATCAGGACGTCCCGCCGCTCGCCGGGAGCCAGCAGCAACTCCTCGACCTTCTGCGGTGCCGCCAGACTGCCGCCATCGGTCGCGATGATGTGGAGCGGATGGTCGTCGAGGGCGAGGCGGTAGAACCGGGACGCCGAGGCGTTGAGCAGCCGCAGGCGTAGCAGACCATCCTGCTCAATGGCATAGGTGGGCCGCAGCTGGCCACTGACCGTCACGAGGGAGCCCTCGCGCCCGGCCATGAGGGCGCTCATTCCCGGGTCGACCGGTCGGCCCAGCCTATCGAGTTCGAAGTCCTGCAACACGAGGATGTG
>JBDTWC010000561.1:0-3029 GCA_040006875.1 Acidobacteriota bacterium
CGTCTCGAAACTGATGGACCCCTTGTGCATCGTGGCGGCCCAGTTGAAGACCTTCACCGCCGACGGGATGGCCACCGAGAAGCTCAGGAACGAGAACACCATGGCGGCGTAGACCGAGATGCCGGCCACGAACAGGTGGTGCGCCCACACGATGAACCCGAAGATGGCGATGGCCAGCGACGAGAAGGCCACGAAGCTGTAGCCGAAGATGCGCTTGCGCGTGAAGGTCGAGATGATCTCGCTGACCACGCCCATCGCCGGCAGGATCATGATGTAGACGGCCGGATGCGAATAGAACCAGAACAGGTGCTGGAAGAGCACCGGGTCGCCGCCGCGCTGCGGGTCGAAGATGCCGAAGCCGAAGACCCGCTCCACAAACAGCATCACGATGGTGATGGCGATGACGGGCGTGCCCAGCACCTGGATCAGGCTGGTGGCGTAGTGCGCCCACACGAACAGGGGCAGCTTGAACCAGTGCATGCCGGGAGCGCGCATCCGGTGAATGGTGACGATGAAGTTCAGGCCGGTGAGAATCGACGAGAAACCGGAGATGAAGACGCCCAAGGCCACCGGCGCCACGTTGGTGCTCGACGAGGTGGCGCTGTATGGGGTGTAGAAGGTCCAACCGGTGTCGACGCCGCCGGCGACGATGGCGATGATGGCGAAGACGCCACCGATGATGTAGAGATACCAACTGATCAGGTTGATACGCGGGAAGGCCAGGTCCTTGGCCCCGATCATCGGCGGGATCAGGAAGTTACCCAAGACCGCCGGAATCGACGGAATCAGGAAGAAGAACACCATGATGATGCCGTGCAGCGTGAACAGCTTGTTGTAGGTGTCAGGCTGGAACAGGTCACCCTGCGGCGTCGACAGCTCGAGCCGGATGGCGACCGCGAACAGACCGCCGAGGAAGAAGAACACCGAGATCGAGATCAGGTAGAGGATCGCGATCCGCTTGTGGTCCTTCGTGAGCAGCCACGACTTCAGGCCGTGGCCGTTCGACAGGTAGTTCTGCGCGGGATAGACAGGCATCTCCATGGCTTACCTTCGCGCGCCCGTTCCGAGCGCGACTGGCGTAGTAGTTGCTGGGGCGGCCGGCACCGGGGCCGGAGCGCTGCTCGGCGCCTGGGGCGAGAGCGACTTGATGTGCTCGATGAGCGCCGCCAGACCCTCTTCGCTGATGAGGCCCTGGAAGGTCGGCATCAGCGGCGTGAAGCCCTTGGTCACCTTGGCCTGCGAATTGAGAATCGACTCCCGCAGGTAGGCCTCGTCAACCACTGCGCTACTGCCGTCGGTGAACTCCACCGTCCTGCCGACGATGTCCTTCAATGACGGGCCGCGGCCTTGACCGGAGTCGAGATGGCAGCTGCTGCAGGCGAGGTCGCTGAACAACCGGCCGCCACGTTCGGCCATGGTGCCTTCGCTGGCGCCGCCGGTGAGCCAGGTCTGATACTGCTGCGGCTCCATCACGATCACTTCGCCGATCATGCCAGAGTGCTTGGTGCCGCAATATTCCGCACAGAAGATGTGATAGCGGCCAGGCTTGGTGGCCGTGAACCAGATTGGCGAGTAGCGGCCTGGAATCGCGTCGATCTTGGTCCGGAACGCCGGGAAGTAGAGGTCGTGCAGGACGTCTTCCGAGGTGACCAGGATCTTCACGGGCCGGCCGGCCGGCACGTGCAGTTCGTTGATCTCGCGCTGGCCGCCGATGTGCTGGAACTTCCACATCCACTGCTTGCCAACCGCGTAGATCTGCAGGCCCTCAGCCGGGGGGACGCGGATGTGGTAGTAGAGCGACGCTCCCCAGGCGAACATGACCATCGCGATGATGGTGGGGATGATCGACCACGCCAGTTCGAGCGGCAGCGAACCCTCGATGTGCGCGCCGATTTCGTCGGCGTGGCGGCGGCGATACATGATGCCGAAGACCACGACCGCGATCGACACGGCCACCGTGAAGAAGGCCGAGACCGCGATCAGGAAGAGGTAGAGGGAGTCGACCTCCGACGAGAAGGAGGAAGCAGCCTCTGGAAACAGCGAAATACCACCCATAAGACTCAGTGCCCGGCTGGAGCGCGACCGTCGCGCCGAAGCGAAATCGCTATGAACCCGAAAAGGACCACCATCGTGACCGCACCGCCCAGCCGCACGGCGTTCATCGCCACGAGACTGTAGGAACCGGTGAGCGGCTCGTAGTGATAGCAGTAGAGCAGCACCTGGTCGACGACCGACCCGATCCTGCCGGCAGACGACTCCATCAGTGCGAACTTCAGATCCCGCGGCGCGTACTCGATCCCGAAGAGGTAGCGGGCGAGCCGACCATCGGGCGTGACCACGATCACGCCGCTGGCGTGCGCGAACTGCTGCGTCTGCTCGTCCCACGCATAGTGGAAGCCGGCGCTATCAGTGACACGGCGGATGTTGACTTCATCGCCGGTCAGGAAATGCCAGCCCGCGTCGCTGCCGGCGCGGCCGTAGCGGTCGAGATAGGTCGCTTTCTTCGCGGCGGCCATGACCGGCGTCTCGCGCGCGTCGAAGCTGATGGCGACGACGTCGAAGTCCTTGCCCACGGTCTGGTCGAGCACGCTGACGCCGCTGACCAGTCCGTTGAGGATCTGGGTGCACAGCATCGGGCACTCGTAGTAGACCAAGGCGAGCACCACCGGCCGTTTGCCGAAGTAGTCGCCGAGCTTCACGGTGGCGCCATGTTCGTCGTGGAACACGGCGTCGAGCGGAAGGCGCGTGTCGAGCTTCTGCTCGAAGCGCACGTTCTGCAGGGCCACCGGCATCGCACTCGAGGTCGGGCCCGCCGCAGGCCTCAAACCGGGAGCGTCGCCTTGCGCGCCCACCGACACCACGCCCGCCAGGGCCACGGCCGCAATCGAAAGCGCGTATCGGGTCAGAAGTCTCATGATGTTTCGCCTACCGCGGGGCCGACGTACGGCCGGCCGACGAATCCTGCACCACCATCGAAGGCGCGTTCGAGCCGCCGACGCGAGCCGGCAGGCCGCGCTCCAGGGTCAGCT
>JBDTWC010000562.1:0-3025 GCA_040006875.1 Acidobacteriota bacterium
ATGCGATAGCATGCCGCCATGAGCGTCGCCGAGCATCTCGGAATCAAGACCAGCGAGTACGACCAGCAGATCCTCACTTTCATCCCGCACTACGCCGACATCCTGGACGCGGCGGCGGCCGCGCTCGACGCGCTCGACCGGCCGGCGCGACTGCTGGTGGATCTGGGCACCGGGTCGGGCGCGCTCGCGGCGCGGTGCGCGAAGCGGCTGAAGGGCGTGCGGGTCGTCGGCATCGACGCCGACGTGAAGATGCTGGGCCTGGCGGCCAAGCGGCTGGGCCGAGCGTTCACGCCGCTGGTCGGCACCATCGAAGGCACGCCGTTCCCGGCCTGCGATGTCGTGACGGCGTCGTTCTCGCTGCACCATATCCCGTCGCCCGGCACCAAGCACGACGTGTTCGCGCGCGCCTTCAAGGCGCTCAAGCCTGGCGGCATGCTGATCGACGCCGACAGCCTGCTGAATGGCGACGAGCGACTGCAGGCTCGCGATCACGACGAATGGCGGCGGCACCTGGCCACCACCCACGGCCGCGCCGGCGCGGTGAAGTTCCTGGCCGCGTGGGCCGGTGAAGACACCTATTTTCCGCTCGACATCGAGACGGCGCTGTTGCGCGACGTCGGCTTCTCGGTGGACGTGACCTGGCGTCGCGGGGCCTTTGCCGTGCTGGCCGCCACCAAGCCCCGCGGTCGCGCGCGCCGATCGTCGCGGGTCGGGTAGCGGGCTAGCCTACAATTCCCACCGCGTGCAGAACTTCTGGGACGTCTTCGACGCGGCCGCCACCCGCTTCTCGGGCAACGTGGCCGTCGAGATCCAACGGGCCACCGGGCTCGAGCAGGTCACCTATCGCGACCTGCAGGGGCAGGCGCAATCGATCGCCGGCTGGCTGGCCGGCCGCGGCATCGTGGCCGGAGACCGGTGCGCCATCCTGGCCGACAACGACGCGCGCTGGTGCGCCGTCTACCTCGCCATGCTGCGCCTCGGCGCGGTGGCCGTGCCGCTCGACACCAACTACTCGGCGGCGCAGGTGACGACGGTGCTCACGGCGTCGGGGGCCCTTCTGCTGGTGGCGGGCACGCGAATGTTGCCGATCGCCGCGCAGGCTACCGCCGGTCTCGACCTGCCACTAGTGCGGATGTACGAGGCAGCGGATGACCCGCGGCCGTCGATCGACGCCGTGCTGCGTCTGCCGGGGCTGCCGGCGCCGCCGAGCCCCGCTGGCCGAGACGACGCGGCCGTGATTCTCTACACCTCCGGCACCACGTCCGACCCCAAGGGCGTCGTGCTGACCCACGGCAACCTTGCTGCCGAACGCGAGTCGGCCTTCGCCGTCGTCGACGTGAGCGAGCACGACGCGGTGCTCGGCGTGCTGCCGCTGTTCCATTCGCTGGCGCAGATGGCCAACCTGCTGCTGCCGTTTGCCGTGGGCGCGCGCGTGGTCTATCTCGAGACGCTCAACACCACCGACCTGCTGAAGGCGCTGGCCGAACGCCGCATCACCATCTTCGCGTGCGTACCGCAGTTCTTCTATCTGATCCATCAGAAGGTCACGGCGGAAGTGGACCAGGGCGGGTGGCTGACGCGGCGGATCTTCAAGGCGCTGCTCGCCACCAACCTGCGCCTGCGCGCGGTGGGCGTGAACATCGGTCCGAAAGTCTTCGCCCGCGTCCATGGCGTGCTCGGCGGCCACATGCGCCTGCTCGTCACCGGCGGCTCGAAATTCGATCCGGCGGTGGGCAAGGACCTCTACGGCCTCGGCTTCACCATCCTGCAGGCATACGGCCTGACCGAAACCTCGGGCGCTGCGACCATCAACCAGCCGCACGAAGCCCACATCGACACCGTGGGCAGGATTCTGCCGGGCAACGAGCTGAAGGTGCTGCCGCCCGAAGGCGATGCCGAAGACGGCGAGATCGCCATTCGCGGGCCGATCGTGATGCAGGGCTACTACGCCCGGCCGGACGCCACCGCTGAGGTGCTGCGCGACGGCTGGTTCCTGACCGGTGACCTGGGCCGCATCGACAGCGAGGGCCGGCTCACCATCACCGGCCGCAAGAAAGAGATCATCGTGCTGGCGTCGGGTAAGAACATCTATCCAGACGAGATCGAGAGGCACTACGCCAAGTCGCCCGTGATCAAGGAGATCTGCGTGATGGGCGTCATCCGGCCCGACGCGCCCACGACCGAGCGCCTGCACGCCGTGGTGGTGCCCGACGCCGACGTGCTCAAGGAGCGCCGCATCGCCAACGCCGGCGACCTGCTGCGCTTCGAGATGGAGAGCCTGGGCGCCGGCCTGCCCGCGCACAAGCGCGTGCTGGGCTATGACCTGTGGTTCGAGCCCCTGCCGCGCACCACGACCGGCAAGCTGCGCCGCCACGAAATCCTGCGCCGGCTCAAGGAGCGCGATGCCGCCAAGACGGTCGAGGCGGACCGCCCGGCGAGCACGGCCGATCAGGAATGGCAGGACGACGCCCATGTCGGCGCGGCGCTCGCACTCGTGCGCCGGCGCGCGAAGCCCGGCGCGGGCGTGCGGCCCGACGCCAACCTCGAGCTCGACCTCGGCCTCGACAGCATGGAGCGGGTCGAGCTGCTCACCGAGCTCGAGCAGCGCTTCGGGCTCAAGGTCAGCGAGGCGGCCCTGCCCGGCATCGCCAGCGTGCGTCAGCTCGTCGAAGCGGTGCGACCGCGGGCGGGCGAGGCCGGTGTCATTCAGGTGGACGCGGCGTGGGCCACGATTCTGAAGGACCTGCCGCCCGCCACCGATCCCACGCTGGCGCCGCTGCTCGAACCGCGGCGCCTGGTGGCGCCGCTCGAGTGGCTCTTCTGTCGCGCGCTGCGCCTGCTCGTGGCGCGCGTCGATGTCGACGGCCTGGAACACCTGCCGCCGAACGGTCCGTTCCTGCTGTGCCCGAATCACCAGGGCTTCCCGGATCCGTTCATCCTGTGCGGTGTCCTGCCGCTGCGCATCTTCCGGCAGCTCTTCGTGGTCGGCGCCGCCGAGTACTTCCAGACGCCGCTGATGTCGTGG
>JBDTWC010000563.1:0-3020 GCA_040006875.1 Acidobacteriota bacterium
GTACTACCGCGACTTCGCCACCGAGCTGAACACGGTGCGTGACGTCGCCCGCTCGCGCGCGCTCAACCCCGCGCTGCAGGACTTCGCCACCTGGCTGGCCGCCAACGGCAGTCGGATCCCGCTCGACTGACGGCTGGCTTCGATCTCAGTCCGAGGTCGGGTCCGCCAACGCTTCGTTGGCCAGGGCCTTGCGTCGTCCCAGCGCCACGAGTTGGGCATCGCTGGGCTCAGTGACCGGCTCCCAGCCGACCACCCGCGCCGCCAGACTTGGGTGCAGCGCCTCGACGTAGTCGCGGAAGTCGGCCAGTGCGCCGGCCGGTCCGGTCACGAGCACCACCGCGACGCCGGCGACGGCGTCGCACACGGCGTTGAAGTACTCATGATCGGTCCGGCCGTCGCGCTGATCCTGGTGTGCGTGATCGGCGCTGGCTGCGACTGTCTGCACGCTCCACTGCGCCAGGTCGAAGGGCAGGATGCGAGTGATGTTGTGGTCGACAAGCAACACGGCTTGAGCGCCGTGCACGCTGGCCACTTCACCTGGGTCGGGATTCCTGGGCGAGATCATCGGGTCTCCGGAGCGGCGGCCTGCGCCGCGGTCGTGCCCCGTGACGGAGCGAGGGCTCCAACCGGTGCAGCGCCAGGGTCACTGGCGTCCGGATCTGAATCAGCGTCGGTGACAGGGTTGCTCATGGTCGGCACTCCAGCAAACACCAGTATCGGTGTCACTTCGACTCTAGGTCCGACTCGTCTTCGCGCCTGTGCAATCCGGCACACCCGCCCCGAGCGCCGCTTCGCTATCGTCGCAATCAGCACCGCGCCCGCATGGGCCCGGGTGAAGGAGAGCCAGTGGATATCGAACGGTACAAGCAGCGATTGATTGCCGAAGAACAGGGACTGGAGATGCGCATTTCGCGGGCCGTGAACAATGCGCGCGGCAGCGACGGGGAGCCCGGCGACACGGCCGACGATGGCGCCACCGACGAGCGTCGCGACGAGCAGCTGAAAGAGGCGGATGCCAACTCGGTCCGGCTCGTCGAGGTGCGCGGCGCCCTGTCGCGGATCGAGAACGGCACGTTCGGGGCTTGCATGGCCGATGGCGCGCCGATCGAGACGGCCCGGCTCGACGCCGTGCCCTGGGCCTCGCACTGCCTGCAGCACGCGGAGGAGATCGAGACGGCGCGGGGAATTCAGACGCCGACGTTGTAAGGATCGGTCCCCCGTCGGCGTGCCGACGGGGGACCGGCAGAACGAGCTACTTGCTGGACGTGCGCGACGAGTGGCGAGCGAGCATGGCCGGGAACGGGCGGACCGCTGCCGGGGCGGTCGTGTCCGACTCGGTCAACACGGTCTTTGCCGTCTTGCCGGCGCCGTAAACGGCCTTCATGTCATCGGTGTCGGGCTTGATCACGACGCCCTTCAGCTCGAGCCCGGCAAACAGACCCTTGCTACGCGAGTAGGACAGGATCTTGGCGTTCATCTTGGCGTCCGTCGAGGCCCCGACCTGACGGCCCACGGGTCCGGCCGCGACCGACGCGTCGCCGCCCAGCGTGAACTCGTTCGACAACATGCTGCTCATGCCGTTGTCGTTCATGAACAGCAGCACGAAGTCGGTGGCCTGCACGCCGATCTGGAAGCCGATGCTGGCCCCCCCCAGGTTGAGGAACACCGGCGCGCTCCAGCCCAGGGGCGTGCGGCAGCTGGCCACGCCACGGCCGCCACGGCCGCCGACCACGAAGCCGGCCTTGATGACCTGCGGGAACACGGCCACGCACTCGGCCTTGCCGAGCAGGTCGGCGGGCACGCCCTTGTCGGGTGTGTCCATGATCTCGTGGAATACCGTGGCCGCCTTGGTGGACTGGCTGGCGGCGTCGCTCGAGTCAGCGGGGGTCTGGGCACGGACGGTCGAGCTCATGGCGGCCATCGCGAGCAGTGCGGCTGTGGATACGAGTCGAAGTGTCTTGGTCATGTGTGTCCTGTCCTGGCGGGAACGGGCTCCCGATGTGTGTGGGTGACTGGGGTCGATGAACGGCGGTCGTGGGGAAGGCGGCGCGAGGCGATCAGCCCCGGTGACCGCTCTTGGCGGCGTTCGCGAAGCGCCCGACTTCGTGGGCGCCGCGCGCAACCGCGTCGGCCAGGCCGTCGCGGGCCTCCTGGCCGTTGGCCGCCAAATCGTCGATCGCGTCGTGGACGCGGCCGCTGGCCTGCCGATAGCCGTCGGCCGTCCGATCGCCGAGCTCCTGCATCGAGCGCTTGACGCGCCGGCGCAACTCCGATGAGGCGCGCGGCGTGAGCCACAGCGCGATGCCGGCGCCGACGACGGTGCCGGCGAGCAGGCCGAGCGTGAATCCATGGTGGTTGCGATCGCAGGCCGGTTCGTTCATGTGCATGACTCCTGAAATGAGGGTGCCCGAGCGGTGCGGCGCTGCGCCTGTAGAGCGGCGACGAGCAGGATCGGACCGAGCACTGCTGCCACCAGGGCTAGAACCGCAGGCGCAGGCCGCCCCAGAACTGGTAGTTGCTGCTGATGTCGTCGGCGTGGTCGAGGAACACGCGCCCTTCGATCAGGAAGTAGAGCGGCACGCGCGAGCCGTGGTTGAGCGGCACACCGGCGTGCACCAGCCACGCGGGCGTGAAGGTGTCGGTGCGGGTGAGGTCCCAGAGCGACACGCCCGTGCCCAGGAAGAACCCGTTGGCCATGTACTTATTGACCGCGAGGTCGACGAACAGTTCGTGCTCGCGTACCTTTTCGTCTTTGTCGACCAGGCTTAGAGCCACGCCGACGGCGCTCTCGAGTTCCCAGTTGTTGCCATAGCGCTTGGCGACGCCGACTTTCACGCCGAAGAGCGGCGTGCACTGTGCGTACTCCAGCTCAGAGTCATCGACGGGCCGCACGCGGCGTTCCTTGCCGAAGAGCGCGTCGATGAAGATCGGCGTGCCGCGCGTGGCCCCGGCGGCTACGGGGGCTGGGGGCGGCACCTGCATCGGCGTCAGAGCCGTCTCGGGGGCGAGCGCCACGGGTT
>JBDTWC010000564.1:0-3020 GCA_040006875.1 Acidobacteriota bacterium
AGTTGAGCGCCACTGGCGCGGGGCAACTTGTGGTCACACTGGACGGAGTCGAGGACCTCACCACGGTGGTCGGGCGCGCCACCGGGACGACCCAGTTCTTCGCATCCTCGGTGATCACGATTACGCAACCATCGACCGTGCTCAGCGTGCGCAACGGACTCTTGTCCGCAGGCGTGCTGACGGTGACGCCGTCGGCCGGCGGAGGCTCACCGGTCGCCGCGCATCTCCTGATCAAACGTCTGCAGTAGCGGCGCGATCCCGACGGGCAACTGCCGTCGGGATCGCGAACCTCGTCAGCGTCGTCGACCGAGGCGGCACTTCGTCGAGCGCCAGCTTGCCCGTGCCGGTACGGGCCATAGCTGTCTGACGCCCGCCGTGAAGCCCAACCGAAGTGATTCCGCCCTTCCCTATCTGGCGTGCGGCCAGCGGGCGTTGGATACCCTGCGAAGATTTGGTCGAGGTTCGCCGAGCACACAAGGCCAGAATCCGTCGAGCGTCAATAGTTCTCGAGAATCTCCGAGCCCGACTGGCTGTAGCAGCGGCAAGAGCGCGAGATCTACCCGCGCATGGCGCGTTCGTGCACCGACTGCAGCGCTTGCCAGCCAGCGGCCACGGCGCCTTCCTGCCAATCCGGCATCGAGCGCGGCGCGGTTGCGGCCGAGCCGATGACGATCCGGTTCTCCATCTTCGAAATTTGCTCGCGCAGCGACACGGCACGCACGGTGGCGTAGCCGCCCTGGCTGTAGGGCACCTTCTTCCAGAAGACGGCATAGCCGCTCTCGAACTCGGCGCGAATTTGCGGATGCACCTTGCTGGCGTGCTCCAGCACGTGTTCGATGCGCGCGGCGACGGGCCGGTTGATGAGGTCCGCGATCGGGCCGTTGGCGTAGAGGCCGAGCAGCACGCCCTTCTTCGTGAAGTAGTCGTAGGACGGATACGAGAACTCGCCGATCGGCAGGTTCGAGTAGAGATGGCCGCCGAAGATGCCGTCGTCTTCTTCCCAGAAACGACGCTTCATGGCCAGGCCGACCTTGGCGCTGTCGCTGTAGGTCACGCGCTTCATGGCGTCCTTCATCGTGTCTGACAGGTTGATGTCGAGGCCCGAGAGGATCGACAGCGGCAGGCAGGCGACGACGAAATCCGCGGTGACCTCGGTCTTCTTGCCACTCTTCGTGTCCGTGTAGACCACCTTCACGCCGGTCTCGTCCTGGTGCACCGAATCGATGGCGGCGTTGAAGGTGAGACGCTTCGGGCCGATGGCGCGCTGGAAGCCCTTGCAGATCTGGTCCATGCCGCCAACTGGCTGGAACATCGGCGCCGCAGTCGTGCCTTCCATCGGCGGCACCGAGCGCAGGCGGTTGCCGAAGCCGGCTTCGAGCAGCGCCGCCAGCTTGATGGGATCACCTTCCCCGCGGTCGGCAAACGCCTTGTAGGTGCGCGTCGAGGGGTCCAGATAACCGTGCCGCACCAGGAAGTCGGTGAGGCGCTTCTGGTCGTCGGGGGTCATCGGCAGGTCGAGTTGCCGCTGGTCGATCGCCTTGACCAGCAATTCGTTGATCTGCCCGGTGAGGTCGGCCTTCACTTCGCGCATCCGGATCTTCCGGTTCGAGAGAGCGCCGGCGGCCGTGCCTTCGTAATAGAAATAGTTGGCGTCGGAGTCGTTGAGAAACACCTGCATCGGCACGCCGAGTTCGCTGCAGTAGCCAAGGATGCCGGTGTGCGAGTAGGGGATGCGCCAGGGGCCGACGTTCACGTACTGGCCCTCGTCCCAGTTACACACCTGCTTCTCGCCGCCGATTTCGGTGTGCTCCACACCCCGACGCACGCTCCACGCGATGCCGCCGACGCGGTCGCGGGCCTCGAGCACCTGGTAGTCGTAGCCAAGCTTGCCCAGCTCGTGGGCCACGACCAGCCCGGACGTGCCGGCGCCCAGGATCACGACCTTGCTCCTGGCGGGCCGACCTGTGAGCGCCGGACGCTGGCCGGCGCCTTCGGCCATCAGATCCCAGGAGCTGAGGGCCGTCATGACCAGCGACGAACCGCCGATGGCGCCGAGGTGTTCGAGGAACCCGCGGCGAGTCAGCGCCGGTGACATGGTCGAGCTGCGATATGTGGGCATGGATGTATGTGGCGACCGCATGAGTCACGCTTCCTGCCCTTATGCTCTCACGAGATGCCGCGGCCGACGCGTCCGCCGCCGGAATACAAGAAAAACCTGGACATTAATGAGCTGGAGGGCGCGGCGGCCTTCGCCCGCTACCGCGACCGACACCGTCTGGCCTACGGCGCAGCGTCTCAGCCTTGGCGGGCTTGGTGAGGCGGTGGTCCATGCTCGCCGCCCGACACTGCCCCTGATGTCCACCCCGTTTGAGTAGCACCCGATTTTAAAGTCCGGCGGATTACTGGACCGGCCGCGAGCGGAATGGCAGCCAGATTCTCGTCCCGAGCACGCGCTCTCGCCGCTGCTCACCGTCAAGCGTCAGCGCGCGGCCTTTCAACAGGTCGGTGAGAGCGATCATCCCCACCAGCTGATGACCATGCCGGCTCACCACCGGAAATCGCGTCAACCCAGATTCCGCCATCCGGTACACGACCAGCCTCAAGTTCCGCTCCTCCCCTAAGTGGAATCCGCGCCGCGCCATTTTCTCCGCCAGGATCGACCGGCGCAGCACGAGCACGGTGAAGCCGTGCGCGATCGTCACGGCGACCACCAACGGAAGCAGCATGTTGATGTCGTGCGTGAGCTCGAGCGCAAAGACAATCCCCGTCAGCGGCGAGCGCATGGTCCCGCCCAGGATCGCCCCCAGGCTCACCAGCGGCCGGAACCCTGCCCCTTCGACCGGCAGGAACGATGACTCGACGCCACCAAGGGCGGCGCCCATCATCAGCAGCGGCGCCAGCACGCCGCCCGACGTCCCCGACCCGAGCGAGACCGACCAGATCACCGCCTTCACGACCAGCACGCCGAGCAGCACATGCCCGGCGGTGTTGCCCTGCAGCAGGCCGGCGATGACGTCGTA
>JBDTWC010000565.1:0-3008 GCA_040006875.1 Acidobacteriota bacterium
GTACTCGCAGCGCCTCACCTGGCAGCGGCGCAACATCGCCGCGTCGGCCGCGCAGCCGCACACGGCGACGGCGTTGACCCTGGCGGCCGTGGCCGGGGGCGCGGCCGCCTCCGGCCGCGCCGTGGCCGGCCTCGCGTCCGGTCAGCGCGCCGACTTCGTGGTGCTCGACGGCGGCCAGCCGCTCGTCGCCGGGCTCGCGGCCGCCGACGCGCTCGACGTGCACGTGTTTGCGAGCCATCGCGCGTCAGCCATTGCCGCCGTGGTCGTGGGCGGATGCGAGGTCGTGGGTCACGGCCGGCACGAACTGCACGCACAAGCCGGAGACGCCTTTCACCGGGCCCGCGCCGCACTTCTGGCCGCGGGGGCCTAGAGCGCACCGATCGCGCCGCTCGTCGTTCGGTAGTGGTGGGCCCACCTGGACTTGAACCAGGGACCAACCGGTTATGAGCCGGCCGCTCTAACCACTGAGCTATGGGCCCTCGGAAACGCCGAGTGCTCACAGTCTAACCTTGCGCCGGGCGCGGTCGCCCGGTTCCGGCGGGCGGGTTTCCTGGATCGCGCACAACGGGACACAATGGACAAGCCGCCCGGCGGCTTCCTGCCCCATGCTTCCCCACGAGCAGTTCTCCGCGTTGCTGCGCGGCCCGACGCCCTTCCTGGCACTGGCGCCGATGCAGGATGTGACCGACGGCTCCTTCTGGACGCTGATCCACGACTACGGCGGCGCCGACGTCTACTGGACGGAGTACCTGCGCGTGCAGTCCGACTCCACGCCCGAGCGGCGCATCGTCGCCGACATCCGCGGCAACACCACGGGGCGGCCGGTGGTGGCGCAGCTCATCGGCAACGACGTGTCGGCGCTGGTGCGCACGGCCAGACTGCTGCAGGAGTTGCCGGTGGCCGCCATCGACCTGAACCTCGGTTGCCCGGCGCCGATCGTCTACCGCAAGTGCGCCGGCGGCGGCCTGCTGCGCGAGCCGCAGCGCATCGACACCATCCTCGGCGCGCTGCGCGACGCGGTGCGCATTCCGTTCACGGTCAAGACCCGCCTCGGCTTCGCGTCGGAGCAGGAGTTCGACACCCTGCTGCCGATCTTCGCCAAGCACTCGCTCGACGCGCTGACCGTGCATGCCCGCACCGTGGCGCAGCTCTATCGCCTGCCCATGCACTACGCGCGCATCCGCCAGGCGGCGCAGGCGATGGCCTGTCCTGTGATCGCTAACGGCCACGTGTATTCGGCGGCCCAGGCCGAGGCGCTGCTGCACGCCACCGGTGCGCGCGGCCTGATGATCGGTCGCGGCGTGATTCGCAGTCCCTGGCTGTTCGGTCAGATTCGCCTGCAGCTGCGCGGCGCGCCGGTGCCGTTGCCGACGGGCCGCGAGGTGTGGGCCTACATCCGCGCGTTGTGGGTTTCGCAGGCCGGCCACGACCGGCCCGAGAAGGCCCAGTGCGAGCGGATGAAGAAGTTCCTCAACTATCTCGGCGAGGGCGTGCCGGCGCCGTTTCTGCACCAGATCCGCCGCACCACCACCGCCGCTGACTTCCACGCCATCTGCGCCGCGTTCCTCGACCACGACGAGCCGATGGCGCTCGCTGCTCTCGAGCCCGGTGACCCAGTCGAGCGCCTTGTTCCCGAGACCCGTTCCGCGCCATCATCGATCGATGCTGGCTGAGCTCGCGAGTCCCCAGTTCTGGTTCGATCTGCTCCAGATCATGGGCATCAACATCCTGCTCTCCGGCGACAACGCGGTCGTGATCGCGCTGGCCAGCCGGTCGCTCCCGGCCGCACAGCGGCGCGTCGCCGTGCTCGGCGGCAGCGCGGGCGCGATCGTCCTGCGGATCGTGTTCTGCCTGGTCATCGTGTGGCTGCTGCACGTCCCCTACCTGAAGCTGGTCGGGGGCCTGCTGCTGCTCTACATCGGCGTCAAGCTGGTCGTGCCCGAAGGCGAGGGCGAGGGCGACGGCGTCGCCGCCAAGGCCAACGTGTGGGGCGCCATCCAGACCATCATCGTCGCCGATGCCGTGATGTCGCTCGACAACGTGGTGGCGATCGCCGCCGCCGCCCACGGCAGCGTGTTGCTCATCACGCTCGGCCTCATCATCAGCATCCCGCTGATCGTGTTCGGCAGCCAGCTCGTGCTCGGCGTGCTCAACCGCTTTCCGCTGCTGGTCCTGTTCGGCGGCGGGTTGCTCGGCTGGATCGCCGGCGAGATCATCGTGAGCGATCCGGCGGTCTACACCCATCTGCCCTACGACGAGCATCTCCAGGCCCTGGTGGCCAAGCCGGCACTGGCGCTGATGGTGGTGGCGTGCGGCATGTTCCTGTCGAATCGCGTCGCCGCCCAGCGCCACGACGTGGTCGATCTGGCGCCCGGGGAGCAGAAGTGAGCGCGCCGGTGCGCGTGCTCCTCCCGGTCGACGGCTCGGAGCCGGCGCAGCGCGCGGCGCTGCATCTGCTCGATCTCGTCACCAGCGGTTTGCCGGTGGAGCTGCATCTGCTGAACGTGCAACCGGCCGTGCGCGGCGTGGCGGCGTCGCTGGTGTCACATGCGGATCTCGACAACTACCACCGCGACGAGGGGCTGCGGGTGCTGGCCGACGTGATCGCCCTGGCCGAGGCGGCCGGCGTCAAGCCGAGGCTCCACGTGGGCGTCGGCGATGTCGGCGCCACGGTGATAGCGTTTGCCGAGAAGCTCCACTGCGATCAGATCGTGATGGGCACGCGCGGCCGCGGCGCGGTGGCGGGGCTACTGGTCGGCTCGGTGGCGCATTACGTGGTGCTGCACGCCACCATGCCCGTCACGCTGGTGCGCTGACCCGCGCCAGGCGAGCAAGAAAAAGGGCCGGTGCGCGAGAGCGCCCGGCCCTTCCGTTCTAAGTGCGTCCTTCGAGGAAGGCCCGCAGCTTGCGGCTGCGCGACGGGTGACGCAGCTTGCGCAGCGCCTTGGCCTCGATCTGGCGGATGCGCTCGCGGGTGACGGCGAAGTTCTGGCCGACTTCCTCGAGCG
>JBDTWC010000566.1:0-3001 GCA_040006875.1 Acidobacteriota bacterium
TCTGCGGGTCTACATCGTGCCGAACGCGAGGCTGGCCTTCGTGGTCTCCCACTGCACCACCAGGAGGCCGCCCTTGCCGGCGGGGTGCTTCTCGATCGCGATCGTGAGCTGTTCCACGGGCGCCGCGAGCTTCTCGGTCTTCATGTCCACGCGAGCCAGGTCCTGCGCCTGGCTGTACTCGGTGCCCCACTGGCCGACTTGCTTGTTGAGCACGAGCTTCCACGTCTTCTCGTCGAGCAGCGCGTAGAGCGAGATCTTGCCGGGATTCACGTGCACCGGCCCGATCATCAGTGCCTTGTCGGTTTCGAGAATCGTGGCTTCGTCGGCGCCGAGCCGCCACACCCTGCCGTACGGCTCGAGCCCGCCGAAGATCTTCCGTCCCTTCATGGAGGGACGGCCGTAGGTGATGCTGATGTTGGCACCGTCGATGGTGGCTTTGATGGTTTCGTGGGGGCTGGCGCGCTTCTGCTGGGCGACCACGACGGCGGCTGCCGGCACGGCGAGAACGGCCACGAGGGCCGAGGCCACGAACGCACGACGCTGAATCACGGGACTACTCCTTGGTTGATGGTGCACGCGCGCCGGTGGGCACGCGCCCTCGCCGACATGCTTTGGACTATAGCATCCGGATCTTGGTTTTCACGGCGGCCCCGGCGGCGTCAGAGGATGCGCTTGCCGAGGGCCGACATGGTGAGATCGGTGGCCAGTTCGGCGGTGGCGTTCCGGACGTCGAGCGCGGGATTGACCTCCACCAGGTCGAGCGCCACGAGCCGCCCCGATTCGGCCACGGCCTCCATCACGAAGTGCGCCTCGCGGTAATCGAGCCCGCCCTTCACGGGTGTGCCCACGCCGGGCGCAATCGTCGGATCGCACACGTCGAGGTCGAACGACACGTGCACGCCGCCGGTACCGGCCGAGGCCGCCGCCAAGGCGCGTTCCATCACCTCGGCGATGCCCAGCCGATCGATGTCCTTCATCGTGAAGGCATGAATCCCCGAGGCCCGCACGATCTCCTTTTCGCGGTCGTCGAGGTTGCGGATGCCGACGAGCACGGTGTGCTCGGGCCGAATCGCCGCGCCTGGCCCCGAGATGCGGCCCAATTCCACGGGCTCCCGGCCGAGCAGCGCCGCCAGCGGCATGCCGTGCACGTTGCCCGACGGGGAGGTGCCGGGCGAGTTGATGTCGGCATGAGCGTCCACCCAGATCAGGCCCACCGACTGGCCCTGCGCCTTCAGCCAGCTCGCGGTGGCGGCGACCGAGCCGGCGCCGAGCGAGTGGTCTCCGCCGAGCACGATGGGCAGCGCGCCCTCGTGCAACGACGCGAGCGACGTCTGATAGAGCTTCTGGCAGACCTTCGCGATCTCCCTGATGTAGCGCTTGCGCGGATCGCCTGGGCCCTTGGTCTCAGGCAGCGGGGTGGACAGATCGCCCTTGTCCACCACCGCGAGGCCCAACGTGGCGAGCTGCTCGGCGAGGCCCGAGATGCGGATGGCCGACGGGCCCATGTCGACGCCGCGGCGATTGCCGCCGAGGTCGAGGGGCACGCCGATGAGGTGCGCGGGTTTCATGGCATTGGGCGCCTGCGAAAGCCCGTTGATTGTAGCCGGGGCCGAGGACGCAGGATGTAGCGTCGTTCCAGTAGAGGCATGCTATATTATGGGGTTTGTTTCCATCGCATCCCCAATAGCCCCTAAGCGCGGAGGCATCGTGCCCATCCTCGTCCGGCCCGTGCGCGAACAGCTCGAGCACGATCGCATCATCCGATTGCTTCAGGCGCGCTACAAGCGCAAGCACGACTCGATCACCAACATCCACGGCGAGCCGCCCACGTCGATCATCATCGGCACCGCCGAGTTCGTGCCCGACTTGATTCTGCTCACCGACGACAAGGCCCGCAAGCTCGAAGGCATCGTGGAAGTGGAGACGGGCGAGTCGGTCAGCTCCCTCGAGACGCTGGCCCAGTGGGGGCCGTTCAGCCGCCTGCGCGTGCCGTTCCATCTCTACGTGCCGCCTCAGTCGCTCGACACCGCGCGCCGCCTCTGCCGCGATCACAACGTCACCGTCGCGGAGCTGTGGACCTACCACACGAATCTCGACCAGGTGCGCTTCACCATGGTGCAGAAGGCGACCGACGCGGCGCTGGCCGCGGCGAAGAAGGCCGGGCTCACGGGCACGCCGAAGCTGAAGTTGGCGCCGCCACCTCCACCCCCGCCGCCCCCGCCGCCACCTCCGCCCCCGCCTCCGCAGCCGAAGGCCGTCGAGACGAAGGCGCCGGTGCGCACGGCCGCGCAGAAGGTGGCGCTCGGCAAGTTCGTGGCGGCTGCGAAGGCGTCGGCCGCCAAGCACGCCGTAGCGGCGCCAGCCCCGGCTCCGGCTCAGACAGCGTCGGCGAAGGGCGCGGCGGCAGCGGCCAGAGCCAAGCTTGGCGTCCCGGTGGGCGTCGCGAAGGCGGCTCCGGTGAGCGTGGCCAGGGTGGCTCCAGTGGCCGCGTCCAAGGTGGTAACAGGCAAGCCCGCGCCCAACGCGGCAGTGCCGGCGTCCAAGGCGGTACCCCCGCCCAAGGCGGTACCCCCGCCCAAGGCGCCGGTGCCAGCGCCGCCCGCCAAGAGCGCGCAGCCGGCCGGCAAGCCTGCGCCTGCGGCCAAGTCGGCGCCTGCGACCAAGCCTGTGGCTGCGACCAAGCCTGCGACCAAGGCCATGCCTGCGGGCAAGGCCGCACCGGCCAAGCCGGCCAAGGCCCAGGCCAAACCGGCGGCGACATCGCCCGCCAAGCCGCCGGCCAAACCCGTGGTGAAGCCGGCAGCCAAGAAGCCGGCCGCGCCCGCGCGTGCGACGAAGCGTCCCGCCGGCGCCAAGCGGCGCTGACATCGCGTGCCGCATCTACGCCTGACCGCCGATCGGCGAGGGTACGAGAGCACATTTCTGCTGCACTCGTCCGCCCCGGGTGAGCGCGCGAAGGTGATCTATTGGTATCGCACGGCGCCCGGCCTGCGCGTGGGCC
>JBDTWC010000567.1:0-3000 GCA_040006875.1 Acidobacteriota bacterium
GACTACAAGCGGTTCCTGAACTTCTTGCGCAAGTACGGCTGCCACATGCCGTTCCAGCGGTTTCGTATGGCGCCGGGTCGAGAGACCGACTAGTTCGTTTGCGAGTTCGGCACAGCGCTCTCGGGCGATCTCGTAGGTCTAGGCCGCCGCAACCGCGTCGACGTAGTGCTGCCAGCGCGGGTCGTCGGGCATGGCGAAAGCCACGCCGCACGCAACCGGCTGCAGGGGGTCGGCGCGATGCGCCCACACCCGCTGGCCACGCAGGTCGATGCCGAGTTCAGGGATGACGACGTGCAGGCTTTCGCCGGTGGGCGCCGCGCCGAACACTTCCAGGCACGCGCCGCCGTAGCTGACGTCGAGCAGCCGGCCGGGCAGGCCCTCGACCATCGCGGCCACCTCCGACGAGAGGCGTTTGCGCGGCCACCGCCGCTTGGGCCGCGGCACGGCCAGCAGCTCGGCGATGGTGATCTCGAGATCCTTGGGCGTGACCGGCGAGAGCAGATAGCGGGCGCCGAGCCCGCCGGCTTCGACCTCGAGCACGTGATCCTGCCCGCCGATCACGATGGCCACGGTTCGGGGGAACTCCACCCGGGCCACCGCCACCAGGTGCAGGCCGTTGTAGGGCCCCAACCGCACATCGGTGACGAGCACCTCGGGCGGGGCGCCTTCCTCGAGCTCGCGCCGTGCGTCTGGAAAGGTCGAGCACGCGCGAGCGGAGAAACCCGCCCGCCGCAGTGCGGTCACACGCCCGGAAAGAACGTGAGGATCAGCGCTGACGACGAGGATGTCTGATGGCATGCTTGAGGCAGTCGGAGTATCGCACTGCAAACCCACAGCCAAGCAAATTTTTTGTGATGTGGCCAATAACGCGTGCAGCGGCTGGGCCGGCCCAGACTTGTAGACGCCGGACCGCGGACTTGTCTCGACCGCAACTGGCATGCAGTCAGGCGGGCAGGTCGGGCCCGCCAGCCAGGGGCAGGATTCCGGGCAGCAGTTCGAGGCCATCGACAAACGAGCGCCAGCGGGCGTCGACGGCGCTGTCGCGGCGCAGGGCCAGGCCGCAGGCGATGGGCTGCGCCTTGGTGGGCCGCTTGGCCCACACCCGTTCTACGGGCACGGCCAGGCCGGTCGACGGCACGATCAGCTCGAGAGCGTCGGTGGGGATATCGGTTCCGAAAAACTCGATGCCAGCCCCGCCGTAGGACACGTCGATGATGCGCGCTTCGACGCCAGCGACGAAGGTGGCCAGTTCCCGCACCGGACGCTTGCGCGGCCAACGGCGCTGCGGACGGGGATTGGCGACCAGCTCAGAGAGCACGGCCGCCAGGCGGTCAGCAGCCACCGGTTCCACCAGGTAGCGGGCGCCCAGATGGTACGACTCGGCCTGCAAGGCGGAGTCGCGTGGTCCGACGACGAGGCACGTGGTACGGGGATGCTCGACCTGGGCGATGGCCACGAGGTGCAGGCCGTTGTAGTCGCCAAGATGCACGCCGGTCACAATTGCCTGCGGTTCGATCTCGGTCAGCACTTGCCGGGCCTCGAGGAAAGTCTCGACCGGCAGCACGGAGAAACCGGCGTCGCGCAAGGCAACCAGCCGCTCGCCCGATTTTTCTGAGCCGACGACGAGCACCGGCAACTGATCCACGTCTTGTCCAGGGGTTGACACGCGAAACCACTACTACAAGAACCGGGCCAAGACGAAGTGCGCATCTTAAGGCCAATAAGCGCTCAATATCAGCACCTGGCCAGTCGACGCGTCAACACAATCGTAAAGGAGACGACCCCGAGCGTCGTTTCGTTGACGCTTGACTGGTGGCACTGGGCTATTGCGCCTTGAACGCCGCTGGTTCAGGATTATGCCCATGCGTCTCAAACTCATGGCGGTCTTCACGTTCCTGCTCGTTCCAGCTTTCCTGCCGGTGATGGCCGCCGTGCAAGGTCCGGCACGTCCCGCTCCCCTGCCGCCGCCGGCCGATGTGGCAGCGCCGCCCAAGGACGCCGTCACGGAGCCCTCGGGCCTCGCGTCGAAAGTGCTGAAGCCGGGCACGGGCACCGCCAAGCCTGGCGCCACCGACATGGTCACGGTGCACTACACCGGCTGGACGACCGACGGGAAGATGTTCGACAGCTCCTACGCCCGCAACGCCCCGAGCACGTTCCCCCTCGATCGCGTGATCAAGGGCTGGGGCGAGGGCGTGCAGCTCATGACCGCAGGCGAGAAGCGCCGGCTGTGGATTCCCGAGGCCCTCGCCTACAAGGGGCAGGCCGGCCGCCCGGCCGGCATGCTGGTGTTCGAGATCGAGCTCCTCGAGTTCACGGCCGCGCCCACGGTGGCGCCGCCCGACGTGGCCGCCGTGCCCGAGGACGCCAAGCGCACCGCGTCGGGTCTGGCCTACAAGGTGATCAAGGCGGGCACCGGCAGCGACCATCCGAAGAAGTCGAGCCGGGTCACCGTCCACTACTCCGGCTGGCAGACCGACGGCAAGCTGTTCGACAGTTCGGTCATGCGCGGCCAACCCGCCACATTCGGCCTGGGCGACGTGATCGAAGGCTGGACCGAAGGCGTGCAGCTCATGGTCGCCGGCGAGAAGACTCGGTTCTGGATTCCCGAGAAGCTCGCCTACAAGGGCCAGAGCGGCGTGCCGAGCGGCATGCTCGTGTTCGACGTGGAGCTCATCAGCTATCGCGATCAGTAAGCGGGCCGCCCCGCGCCCCGAGGCCGCATTCGTCGCCGACCGCGGCGACGCCGCGCACCGGCTCGATCACGCGGTCGCACGGCACCTGTCGGGCTCTTTCTCGCTCTCGCGCGCGGCGCTGCAACGGCTCGTGGCCCGGGGCCGGGTGCGCGTGAACGGCGTGCCGGCCGCGCGGCCGGCGCAGCGCCTGCACGCCGGCGACATCGTGCACGTCGAGGTCCCGCCGGCCCCGCCGCGAGCGGCGCCGTCGGCCGAAGCCGCGGCGCTCGCGATCCTCCACGAAGACGACGACCTGCTGGTGCTG
>JBDTWC010000568.1:0-2993 GCA_040006875.1 Acidobacteriota bacterium
GATTGGCGCGCACCGAGGTCTCGTCGATGTGCACGACCGCCAGCCAGAGCAGCGGCTCACTGCCGGTGACGCCGAGCCGGTGCCGGTCGCCGTCGCCGAGGGGCGGATCGTAGTCGGGCACGACTCGCCGCGGGTCGAGCGTGAGAAACGACGGCTCGGGGGCGTCGATGCCGTGCAGGCAGGTAAAAGGATCGAGCGACGGCGCCGACACGAGCACGAAGCGCCGGCAGCGCTCGAAGCCCGGCAGCCCGTGTGCGAAGCTGACGATGTCGTCCTCGTCGACCGTGAACGTGCCGAAGCGCGTGACGATCTCGAGTTGTGCCGGCGTGGCCATGCGGGCGCTACCTCAGGTAGTCCAGGAGCGAGTTGTTCGAGGCGTTGCCGACGGCGGCCAGTGCGGCGCGATAGGCGGCGTCGGCGCGGTTCATCTCGGTGATCGCGCCGGCCAGATCCGCGTCCTCGTCCTTGGCCACGCGCGCCTTCAGCGACAGGTGCGTCGCGGTCAACTGCGACTGGGTATCGGTGATGCCGGCCTCATCGACGCCGATCCTGGTCTGGGCGCTGGTGGCGCGCGAGAACGCGCGGTCGAGGGCCGCCATGCCAGTGCCGATGCCGGGGTTGTCACCGGCGCGCACAGCCACGATCAGCGCCTCGAGGTCGTTGAGCACGTTGCTGGCATCGCTGCCCTGCGCCAGGGCCTGGCCGTCGAGCCCGATGTCGACGCTGCGTCCGGCGCCGATGGCGACGCTCACGGGGGTGTGATCGCCCTGGTAGGTCCACACGCCCGCCACCTGCGCGTAGGGCGGAGTCCCCGACTCCGAGCCGCCGAACACGTAGGACCCGCGGAACTGGGTGTTGAGATCGGCGGCCAGCGAGTCGCGCAGCCCTTCGAGGGTGAGAGCGGCGGCATCGCGCTGGTGCTGGGTGGCGATCGAGCCGCGTACCGACGACGCCGAGACGGTCGCCTGCTGCAGTTTGTCAATCACACCCGAGAGCACGGTGTCGAGGGTCGTGATCTTGGCCAGCGCCGAATCCGAGGTGCGGGTGTAGGTCTCGATGGTGCGCATCTCGGCCCGGCCTTCGATGGCGCGCTGCATCGCGGCCGGGTCGTCGCTCGGCTTCTCGACCCGCTTGCCGCTGGCCAGTTGCTGCCGCGCCGTGGCCAGCTGGTCGGCCGCGGTGTTGACGTAGTCGATGCCGCCATAGGCGGTGCGGAACGTGACGCGCATCACCTGCCTCCTACGGTGTTCATCAAGGTCTGGAGCATGGAATCGACGGCCGTGAAGTACTTGGCATTGGCCTCGTAGGCGCGCTGGAACTTCATCATCGACGCCGCTTCTTCGTCGAGCGACACGCCCGAGACCTGGTCGCGCAGGTTCTGCACCTGGTCGAGCACGTCGAGACGGCTGCCCTGCTCGGCGCGCGCGCCGTCGGCATCGCTGCCGACCTGATAGGCCAGCGCCGCCCAGCCCTCCGCAAAGGTCGTCGTGCCGCCGAGCACCGGCTCGTCGCGCAGCGACGCCAGGGCCCGGGCCACCTGGTTGTCGCCTGGCGCGCCGCTCAGCGACGCAGCCACGAGGCTCGAATCCGCCTGCAGCGGCGCCGACACAGTGAGGCCGGCGGCCGCACCGGCCACGGTGGCCGGCGGCGTGAAGAACGCCGCGCCGGGGTTGCCGTTCAGGTCGGTGCCGGTCTGGTGCACGGTGTTCACGCGCTGGGCCACGCCGTAGGCCAGCTCATCGAGCCGCGTCTGGTAGCCCGGGATCAACGTGTCGCGGGTATGGAGCAGACCGCCAATGCTTCCCGAGGTGATGTCGCTCGTGACGTCGGCGCCGCCGAGCGACAGCGTGGCGTTCCCGTTTGGACCGCTTGCGACCGTGAGGCCGTAGTGCGAGCTGCCGATGACCAGGGCGCGGCCCGAGGGAATCGTGACGTCGACGCCGCCGTCCTTGCGCGCCAGCACGGCCACCGAGGTGAGACCGGAGAGCTCCTCGAGCGCCTGCTGCTGCCGATCCTTGAGCGCTTCGAGATCGACGCCGTTCGAGGTCGCAATGGCCTCGTTCAAGCCGGCGATCTGCTGCGCCAGGCGGTTCACCTGGCCGGCCTGGTCGCGTACCGCGCCGTCGGCAAGACGGGCGCTGTTGGCGAGTTGTGCGGCGGTCGAGTTGAACGCAGTTGCGAGCTGCCGTCCCTGCAGAACGACGCCGTCGCGGGCCACGGTCGACGTGGGGTCGACCGAGAGCGCCGAGAACGCGTCGAAGAAGGCGGCGAGGTGGCCGTCGATGCCCTGTCCCGGCGCGCCGATGGTGGTCTCGACCAGCGACAGCGAGCCGAGAATGGCGCCTTCGCGCGAGGCGTCGGGAATGGCCGTGCGCACGCGCGAGTCGAGCACCGCGTCGCGGGCGGCGCGGGTGCCGAGCACTTCCACGCCGCCGGTGCCGTTGGTCTGTTCGGCCAGACCGAGTCGGCGGCGCGTGTAGCCGGGCGTGTTCAGGTTCGCGATGTTCTGACCGGCGACGTCGAGGCCGGCGCGCTGCGCTTCAAGCGACCGGGCCGCCATCGACAAGCTGGAGAAGAGTCCCGCCATCACACCCTCGCCTTGAGCCGGCGTCCGCGCAGGCTCCGAGTCGGGCCGGCGCCGTGCCGGCTGTAGGACGGTGCCCGGCCAAGCGCGTCGAGCGTCGCGGCCGCCACCAGGGCCCGGCCGGCGCCAAGCGCCCGGCAGCGGGCCAGGGCGGCGCGGGCGTCGAGCAAGTCTTTCGTGACCAGATCCCGATCGGCCGAGGCGATGGTGGTCATGGCCGTGGCCTGGCGCGCGACAGCGGCCTGCAGCAAGGGCTCGGCGGCCAACACCCCGTCGGCGTCGCCGATGATGATCGCCGCCGCCAGCATCTCGAGCGCCAAGCGGAGCTCGGCGGCCACGTCGGCCACGTTCGCTTCGCGCGGCGAAGTGGTGGTCACGGGCTAAGCCTTATCGATGGCGTGATCGATGA
>JBDTWC010000569.1:0-2992 GCA_040006875.1 Acidobacteriota bacterium
CAGGAACCCGCCCGGCCCGATCGCCGCATTCACCGCCGTGGTCGTATAGACGCGCGCCTGTGGATAGGCAGCCTTCAGGCGACGATTGCCGCTGGCGTGATCGAGGTGCCAGTGCGTGTTGACGATGGCGGTGATGGGCCGGCCCTGCGCCTTGGCGAACGTCACGATGCCGTCGCTGTGCCAGGGATGACGGCCGGTGTCGATGACGACGAGACCTTCGGGCCCCACGAGCACGACCGTGTTTCCGTCGGGGCCGCGCTCGGGCAGGATCGCCCCAGGCAGCAGGAACGTGGCCGGCGCGAGTTCGCTGGCGCGAGGCGGCGCCGGCGTGGCGGCCGGCTGCGTGGCCCGCAGCGTGAGCGTGCCGCCAGCGAGCGCCGCCACGCACATCATCGTGATGCCCCGCGCCGTCGTCGTCCGCGTCGTCGCGATCATGCTGCCAGCCTAGCAGCGTCCTCCCAGGGGGCCGCTCGGCCGGTATTTTCGGCGGGGACCAGCGCCGGTACCGACCACCAGGTAGGCAAGGTGTCGGGTTCGGGCCACGCTGGTCGCCGCTGAAGCTACGGGTGCCCAGTCGTGGCACACTACCGCCATGGCAGCGAGCACCCTCGGTTGCGTCCTGTGCCTGACCATCTCCCTGGCCGCCGTGCCGGTTGCGGCGCAGTCCCTCGGCCACCTGGCGGCTGAGGAAGCGGCGCGCCGCAAGGCCATTCCGACGCCGGCGCGCGTGATCACCGACGACGACCTGCGCCCCGCGACTGGTCCCACCCAGGCGCCGCTGCCGCTGCCCGAGCCGACCTCGGCCGACGAGCCGAAGCCCGCCGCGCGCGTGGCGGTGGCGCCGGCGCGCTTTGCCAGCGGCCAGATGCCGCAGATCCCGATCCTGGCGGTGAGTGGCGGCGAGGTCGTGCTCGAGGTCTCGGTGAATCGGAACGGCCGCGTCACGGCGGTGAAGCCGTTGCGCCACACGGCGCCCTTCACCGACGCGATGGCGGCGGCCGTGCGGTCGTGGACCTTCGCGCCGGCGGAAGATGCCGTGGCCCCGCTCGCTGGTGCCGAGCCCGACCCGGAGACGCGCAAGCCGATGGATTCGACCGTGCTCGTCGTCGGCGTGTTCCGCCCGCCGGCCCTCTTCGCGAATACCCTGGGCGAGCCGCCCAAGAACGTGGCCAAGCCGTCGGGCGCCACGCCGTTTCCGATGAGCCCTCTCGAAATGCCGGCCTACCCGGCGCAATCGCTCGACAGCGGCGTGGTGCTGATGGAGCTCAGTGTCGCGGCGCAGGGCAACATCAGCGGCGCCAAGGTGCTGAAGTCGACGCCCCCGTTCGATGCGCCGGCGCTGGCCGCCGTCAGCGCGCTCAGCTTTGCGCCCGCCCGCGTGCACAATCGCCCCGCCCCGGCGCTCGTCTACGTGGTGGCGGCGTTCCGCCAGCCCATCACGTAGCGGACCCTCGCGGAGGATGCGATGAGGGGACGAGTGATCCAGGCCGGCGCCGGCCGTCACGTGCCCGCCGTGCCCTTGCGTCAGAATAGTGCCAAGCCCATGGCGTCACGACGCGCGCACCTCGCTGTTCTCGCCGCCGCCCTGCTGGCCGCGGTCACGTTCCTGCACGCCGACCAGGTGGCGCCGCCGTCGACTGCGCCTCCTGCCCGTCTGGCCGACCACGTGATCGTGATCTCGATCGACGGCTTCCGGCCGGCCGTGTATCTCGACGCCGCGCGCGAAGGCGTGTGGCTGCCCAACATGCAGGCGCTGCGCGCCGCCGGCTCGTCGGCTGACGGCGTGCAGGTGAGCTATCCCTCGCTGACCTACGTGTCGCATACCTCGCTCGCCACGGGCGTGCGGCCGGCGCGGCACGGCGTCATCAGCAACACCAAGTTCGATCCGCCGACCGGCTCAGCGCAGTGGTACTACGAAGTCGAGTCGCTGAAGGTGCCGGCGATCTGGGACCGCGTGAAGGCCGCAGGTCTCACCACCGCCGTCGCCTCGTGGCCGGTTACGGTCGGCGCCGCCATCGACGTGCGGTTTCCCGAGAGCAATCAGGCGCCGCCCGATTCCACGTGGCTGGCGCGGGCCCGCAAGGAATCGACACCTGGGCTGGTCGACGCCGTGGTCAAGGAGCTGGGCGGCTTCGGCGAGAACGACAACCGCAGCGCCGTGCAGCGCGACCGCTTCACCGCCGCCGTCGCCGCGCACATCATCCGCAACGACCGGCCGAACCTGCTGATGACGCATCTGATGGAAACCGACGCCGCGCAGCATGCCGACGGGCCGGGCTCGCCCGCGGCCCGCGACGCCATCCAGCACATCGACGCGCACATCGGCGCCATCGTACGCGCCGTCGACGAGGCCGGCATCCGCGCCCGCACTGCCATCATCGTCACCGGCGACCACGGGTTCTCGCGCGTGCATGCGCTTCTCCAACCCAACGTGATCCTGCGCCAGCACGGCTGGCTCACGACCGATGCCCAGGGCCACGTGGCCACCTGGCAGGCGGCCGTGCACGCCACGGCGATCCGGCTGAAGAATCCGGCTGACCACGCCCTCGCGGCGCAGATCGAACAGGTGTTCCGCGCCGAAGCCAAGGGCCGCTATCGCGGGATCTTCCGCGTCGTGTCGCGGCCCGAGCTCGACGACTTCGGCGCGTATCCCGAGGCGGCGTTCTTCATCGAACCGGTCGAGGGCTACTACGTGACCGACGGCGTGATGGACGACGCCGTGCTGGTTGGCACCACCCGGTTCGGCGCGCACGGCTTCCTGCCCACCGAGCCGCGCATGTACACCGGCTTCATCGCCGCCGGCGCGGGCCTGCGCCAGGGCGTGCCGCTCACGGTACTGCGTCAGATCGACATCGCGCCGACCATCGCGCGGCTGCTCGGGGTGGCCATGCCCGACGTGGACGGCGTGCCGATTGTGGGCGTGCTGAAGTAGCTCGCTCCGTCGCTCACCCGCGCCTGTGGCCGCGCGGCTATGCCCTCGTGCCACAATTGC
>JBDTWC010000570.1:0-2989 GCA_040006875.1 Acidobacteriota bacterium
CCGGACCTTCGGGCGCCGGCCCCTCGCTCCCACGATCAGCCCCAAGAAGACGATTGAGGGCGCGATTGGCGATGTCGTGGTCGCGCCGCTGGTGCTGTGGCTGCTGGCGCGCGTGTGGCTGCCGCAGATGCCGCCACTTGTGGCCGTGGGCGCCGGTCTCGGCCTGGTCGTCGCCGGCATCGCCGGCGACCTGTTCGAGTCGGCGCTCAAGCGCGCGGCCGGGGTGAAAGACAGCGGGGCGCTGATCCCCGGCCACGGCGGCGTGCTCGATCGCATCGACGCGCTGCTGTTCGCGGCGCCGCTCTTCTTCCTGGTGGTGCGCGCGGCATGATTCGCGTCGCCATTCTCGGCGCCACCGGCTCGATCGGCACGAGCGCGCTCGCCGTCGCCGCCACCCATCCCGATCGGGTGCGCGTGGTCGGGCTCGCCGCGGCGACCAACGCCGCCGCGCTGGCTGCGGCCATGGCCGTGCATCGTCCGGTCGCCGTGTCGATGGCGACCGAGGCGGCGCTGCACCGTCTGAAGCTCGCGGCGGGCGGGCTGCCGGCCGTGGCCGGGATCGGCGACGAGGGCCTCGTCGCCGTGGCCACGCATCCCGACGTCGATCTGGTGCTGTGCGCGTCGTCGGGCACGGCGGCGCTCGAAGCGGTGCTCGCGGCCATCGACGCCGGCAAGACCATCGCGCTCGCCAACAAGGAAGTGCTGGTCATGGCCGGCGGCCTGGTAATGGATCGGGCCCGCGCCAAGGGCGTGGCCATCCTGCCGGTCGACAGCGAGCACAACGCCATCCACCAGTGCCTGCACGGCCATCGCACGCAGGACGTGCGGCGGCTCATTCTGACCGCATCGGGCGGCCCGTTCCGCGGCCGCACCCGCGCCAGCCTGGCGGCGGTGACCCCGGCCGAAGCGCTCAAGCATCCCACCTGGCAGATGGGGCCGAAGATCACCATCGACTCGGCCACGCTCATGAACAAGGGCCTCGAGGTGATCGAGGCGCACTGGCTGTTCGGCGTGAGCGCCGCGCAGATCGACGTGGTCGTGCATCCGCAGTCGATCGTGCACTCGCTGGTCGAGTTCGCCGACGGCTCGATGCTGGCGCAACTCGGCATGACCGACATGCGCATGCCGATCCAGTACGCCTTCTCGTACCCTGAGCGGTGGTCGGCCTCGGTGCCGTTCCTCGACCTGGCACGCGCGGGCACCCTCGAGTTCGAGGTTCCGGCCTGGGACGAGTTCCCGTGTCTCAGCCTGGCCTTCCGCGCCCTCGAGGCCGATCGCAGCCTGCCGATCGTGCTCAATGCGTCCAATGAGGTCGCAGTAGCGTCTTTCCTGGCAGGGGAACTGGCGTTCACCGCCATTCCCGACGTGATTGCGGCCACGATGGCCGCCCATACGGCCGCGGCGGTGGACACCTTGCCGGCCGTACGGGCCATCGACGCGTGGGCCCGGGGCCACGCCGGGCAGCTCGTGCGGTTAGAATCGAAAGAGAGGTAGGCGGATGCCGACGACACTGCTCGCGTTTGGATTCGTGCTCGGCGTGCTCGTGTTCGTGCACGAGCTGGGACACTTCCTGGTGGCCCGCTGGCACGGCGTGCGCGTGCTCACCTTCTCGCTCGGGTTCGGGCCGAAGCTGCTCTCGACCAAGCGCGGTGACACCGAGTACTGCCTCAGCCTCATCCCGCTCGGCGGCTACGTGAAGATGGCCGGCGAGAACCCCGACGACCAGCCGCAGGGCGCCGCGGACGAGTTCCTGTCGAAGAGCAAGTGGCAGCGCTTCCAGATCCTGATGGCCGGCCCGGCCATGAACATGATCCTGGCGGTGGTGCTCCTGGCGGTGGTGCTGATGCAGGGCGACCGAGTGCTCGCGTTCCTGAGCCGTCCGGCCGTGATCGGCGTGGTGCAGGCCGATTCTCCCGCCGCCCGCGGTGGCATGGAGGCGGGCGACGAGGTGGTGCGCATCAACGGGCGCGGCATCTCGACCTGGGAAGAACTCGAGATGGCGGTGTCGTCGAAGCCGGATCTGAACGTCGAGTTCGTGGTCCGCCGCGCCGGCCAGGAACGCACCATGATGGTGCGCCCGGCCACCACCAAGGTGGCGCTGCAGGCCGACACCACCTTCGAGGTCGGCACGATCGGTGTGCTCCCCGACACCTACCCGCTCATCGATGCCGTCAATCCCGGCGACCCGGCCGACAAGGCGGGGCTGCAGAAGGGCGACGTGATCCTGTCGATCGAGGGCGGGCGCATGGTCTACTCGCGCAACGTCTCCGACGCGCTCAAGACGCGCGGCGGACAGGCCACCCGGATGGTGGTGCGGCGCGCCGGCGTCGAGGTGCCGACGACGGTGACGCCCGAGCAGCGCGGCGACAACGCCGTCATCGGCATCACGCTCGGCAACGAGACCATCTCCTACCAGCCCGGTCCGCTCGAGGCCGTGGGCCTGAGCGTGAAGCGCAACCTGCAGACGGCCGGCTTGATCCTGCGCACCCTCGGCGACCTCTTCACCGGCGGCGCCTCGCCCAAGCAGCTCATGGGACCGGTGGGCATTGCGCAGCTCTCGGGCGCGTCGGCACGCCAGGGCTGGGTCGAGCTCTTCGCCCTGATGGCCTCGATCAGCCTGAACCTCGGCCTGCTCAACCTGCTGCCGATTCCCGTGCTCGACGGCGGGCACATGGCCATCATGGGCCTGGAAGCGGTGGCCCGGCGCGACTTCTCCCTGGCGGTGAAAGAGAAGATGCTCTTTGCCGGCTTCGTGTTGCTGATGATGCTGATGGTCACCGTGATCTACAACGACCTGACCCGGGTGGCGTGGATCGAGCGGCTGATGCCGTGGCGCAACTAGCGCCGTTGACAATTCAGATCAGTAGCGCGTAGACTCCTGTTCAGGAGTCTACGCGTGATCGCTTCGACCCTGAACTACCCGGCCAGCCGCTATCAGGCGGAGGCGCCCACCGATCTCGGCAGCCCGGCGGCGCGCGCGCGCCTGTCG
>JBDTWC010000571.1:0-2985 GCA_040006875.1 Acidobacteriota bacterium
CTGGCCGCTGGCGCTCGTGCTGCTGGCCCGGCTGGCGGCGCGGCTGAAGGTTGACCACGTGCGAGTGACTCGCATCGCGCTCGCGGCCTTCTGCCTGCTGTCGCTGGCGCTCAGCATCGTCTTCAGCCGGCGAGCGCCGGTCGCCGCTTTCCTGCTGTTGCCCACGCGGGCCTGGGAGCTCGGCGCCGGCGGCCTGCTCGCGCTCGCGCCCGCGCCCGTGCGCCGGGCACGGCTGCTGGCCCCGGCGGGGCTCGTCGCGATCGTCCTGGCAGCTGTGACCTTCAATGCCGCGACGCCGTTTCCTTCCTTCTATGCGCTGCTGCCGGTCCTTGGCGCCGTCGCGCTCATCGCGGCCGGTCGCGCCGCGCCGGACGGCATGGTCAGCCGGATGCTCGCATCGCGGCCACTCGTGGGCCTGGGCAAGATTTCCTATGGCTGGTATCTGTGGCACTGGCCGCTGCTCACGTTCGCGCGACACCTGCGCGGCACGGAGCCGGCGGTTTCGCGCGATGCGGCGCTGGCCGCGCTGGCGCTCGCGCTGGCCGCGGTCATGTGGCGTGCGGTCGAGACTCCGGTGCGGACACTCCAGGTTGGCGCATTCCGAACGTCTCGAGGCGCGCTGGCTGGCGGGGCGGCGATCCTCCTGGCCTGCGGGAGCCTGAGCGTCGCGCTCCAGGCATGGGGCAGCCGCCCGCCGCCGGCGGGATCGATTCTCGCCCAGTATCGCGCGGCGCGCGGGGGCGCCGTGCGTGACTTTCCGTTTTGCGATGGTGGGCGCGGTCCCCGGCGCTGCGAGGTGGGCGCCGCGGCCGGCGCGCCGGCGATTCTGCTGTGGGGCGATTCACACGCCGCGCAGCTCACTGAAGGCCTCGACCGCGCCGCTCTCGCCGATCATCTCACAATCGTGGCGCGCACGATGGGGGGCTGTTCCCCCGGCGGGTTCCCCTCCGCGCCGCAGGGGCAAGGCGATCCGTCCTCGACCGGCTGCGCGACGTTCAACGAGGGCGTGATCGGGGCGCTTCCCTCGCTTCAGCCTGAATATGGCTTGCGCGGCGTGGTGATTGCGGGCGAGTGGAGCGACAGATGGATCGGCTGGGACCGGCAGCTTGAAGCCGAGGTGAACGCGATCCGCCGTTCCGGGCTGCGCGTCGTGCTGATGCGCGACGTGCCACTCCTCTCCGCCGACTTCATCGCCTGCGCCTTGCGTCGCGGCGCCGACGCCTGCGCACTGCCGCGCGTTGAGGTCGAGCGTCGGGTGGCGACGACCGACGCCGCGCTCACGCGCATCGCCGCAGACAAACCGGACGTGCGGATCTGGTCGCCGCTCGATGCGTTGTGCCCGGAGCAGCGGTGCCCGGCGGTGCTGGACGGGCGATTGCTGTATCGCAACCGCGCCCACCTGACGATCGACGGTTCGGCGCGGCTGGCGCCGTCGATGGCGCCGATGCTCGCCTGGCTCGCCGATGCGCCGTCTATACGCTGAGCCACCCGGCAAACACCCGGCGTGGTCCGCCGCTCATCACCTGGGTCACACGGTGGCGAAGCCGCTGGTCGACACGGAACACCATGACCGACCCCGGCGGCAGCGGGCCCACGCGCACCAGCAGCCGTCCAGACGCCTTCTCGCACATTTCGAACAACCCGCCCTCATAGGGCGTCTCGCTCAGGTGAATCGTCACGGCGAGGCGCCGGAGGGCATCGTTCCGGTCGTCGTGCCACCCCAGGCCCTGGTCGGTGCCCGCCGCCATTTCGGCAACGACACCCGTGACCAGGTTCACTGTCTGGCAGCCCGCCGCCGCCTCGCACCAGCGCAGAAACGCCGGCCGCTGCAGCGCGAAGCGCAGCGCGTTTCCGGCAACGTCGTGTGCCTCCACGGTGCGCCATCCGATCGTGTCGATATTCTCCGGCACATAGGGACCGCGGCGACAGATGGCGAGGATGGTGCGGAGAAACGGGGGGTCGAACGCGGAGGGAAGCACGATCGTGTTCCCGGACGCGAAGGCGGCCTGCGCGCGCGCCAGCACGGCGGGCGCGTCGTTCATACGGGCCGCGGCGGCGCCGATTGTGACGGCGTCAGGAATGGCGATGTCCGGCAGCTGGTCAGGCATTAGACTATTCTCGCTGAAGGCCCGATCGATCTGCCGGGTGAAGTCAGTGCTCTTTCTGAAAGGAGGCCCCTTCGTGAATGCCGATCAACGGCTGCACGGGCTCGAAGCCCTGGTTGCCCGCGCCGAGGGGAACGCCCCGGCGATGGCGGCACTGTCGTCCCTGCTGCGGACGGACGGCTGGAAGGAGGCCGCCGCCGGTCTCGCCGCGCGCGCGCTCGCGCTGGCGCCGGACGATGCCGAGGTCTGCACCATCGCGCGCTGGATCTTGAGCGCGGACGTGCCCTCCTGGCACTTCGCCATCATCCGCGACGAGCCGCGCAACCGCGCCTACGAGGAGGCGCTTGGCCGCGCGGTCACGCCCGGCAGCCGCGTGCTCGAGATTGGCACCGGCACGGGAATCATCGCGATGATGGCCGCGCGCGCCGGCGCCGCGCACGTCTTCACTTGCGAGATGGAGCCGGCGGTGGCGCTGGCCGCCCGCGACGTGATCGCGCAGAACGGTCTGTCCAGCCGGATTACCGTGCTGTCGAAGCGCTCGACCGCGGTCGATCTCGCGGAGCTTGGCGAGCGCGTCGATCTGCTCGTCTCCGAGACCGTCAGCAATGACATGCTGGCCGAGGATCCGCTGCCGCCGCTCGAGGACGCGATCGCACGGCTGGTGAAGCCGGGCGGGATGGTGATTCCGGCGCGCGGACGCGTGCGCGTCGCGCTGGCGTACGAGGCGCGGATGGAGGCCCGCCGGCTCGGCACCATCTCGGGCTTCGATCTCTCACCGTTCAATCGGCTGGCCAGCCCCTTCTATCAGGTCAACGCCGTCAGTCCGCACCTGGAGATTCGCAGCGAGGCCGCCGATCTGTTCGATTTCGCGTTTCAGTCC
>JBDTWC010000572.1:0-2984 GCA_040006875.1 Acidobacteriota bacterium
ATCAGCCGCTGTCACGACCGGTGTTCATCTACGCGTCGGTCAAGGCGCTGGCCAAGCCGGAAGTCACGACCTTTGTCGACTACTATCTGAGCAAGGGTGGCGCGCTGGCCGAAGAAGTGGGCTACGTGCCCCTCGGTGAGGCCGGCTACGACCTGGTGCGGGCCCACTTCAAGGCGCGCACCGTTGGCTCGGTCTTCGAGCACGCCGGGTCGCAGGTCGGCCTGACCATCGAACAACTGCTTCAGCGCGAAAGCAAGTAGAGTCCCGGCATGTCCACGCGCCGCGGCGAGCGCGCCATCGAGCTGGTGCTCTTCCTCTGTGCCCTCCTCTCGGTGGGCACGACGGCGGGCATCATCACCGTGCTCGCAGTCGAGACGTTCGCGTTCTTCCGCGAAGTGCCGCTACTCGAGTTCCTCACTGGCACCGAGTGGACGCCGCTCTTCGCCAATCCGCAGTTCGGCGTGCTGCCATTGCTCATCGGCACCACGATGGTCTCGGCCATCGCCATGGCAGTAGCCGTGCCGAGCGGCCTGCTGAGCGCGATCTACTTGAGCGAATACGCGCCCGACGGCGTGCGCCGCGTGGTCAAGCCGGTGCTCGAAGTGCTGGCCGGCGTGCCCACAGTGGTCTACGGCTTCTTCGCGCTGACCTTCGTCACCCCGCTCCTGCAGCAGTGGCTCCCCGGCCTGAGCGGCTTCAATGCGCTCAGCCCGGGCATCGTGATGGGTCTGATGATCCTGCCGCTCGTCAGCTCCCTCTCCGAGGACGCCATGCGCGCGGTGCCGCGCGGCCTGCGCGAAGGCGCCTACGCCCTCGGCGCCACCCGGATGCAGACGGCCGTGCAGGTGGTCGTGCCGGCGGCCTTCTCGGGCATCACCGCGGCAGTCATCCTGGCCGTGTCGCGCGCCATCGGCGAGACCATGATCGTGGCCATCGCCGCCGGCCAGCAACCGCGCTTCACCGCCAACCCCTTCGTGCCGATCGAGACGATGACCGCCTACATCGTGCAGGTCAGCCTCGGCGACACGCCCCAGGGCACGCTCGAATACCGCACCATCTTCGCGGTCGGAATGCTGCTTTTCCTGATGACCTTCGCCCTCAACCTGGTGAGCACGTGGCTGCGGGGCCGCTTCCGCGAGGAATACAACTGATGGCCGTCACTCTGGCCTCGTCGCCTTCGAGCGTGGGCCGGCGCCGCGCCGACCTGCTGTTCCAAGGGGCGGCACTGCTGGTGCTGGTCATGGCGCTGGCGGCCCTGGCCGTGCTCGTCGCCACGGTGTGGGAAGACGGCGCCAGCCGGCTCGACTGGAAGTTCCTGACGAGTTTTCCGTCGCGCCGGGCCGAAGACGCGGGCATCTACCACGCCATCGTCGGCAGCTTCTACGTGATCGTGCTGACCGCCGCGCTCGCCCTCCCAATTGGCGTGGCCGCAGCCACCTATCTCGAAGAGTACGGCGGACGTAGCCCACTCGCCCGCTTCATCGAGCTCAACATCGCCAACCTCGCCGCCGTCCCCTCGATCATCTACGGGCTGCTCGGCCTGGGCCTGTTCGTGCGCGCCATGGGCATGGGCCGGAGCGTGCTGTCGGGCGCGGCCACGCTGGCGCTGCTGGCCCTGCCGGTCGTGATCCTGTCGACGCGCGAGGCGCTGCGCACCGTGCCCTCGTCGATTCGCGAGGGCTCGTATGCGCTCGGCGCCACCAAGTGGCAGACGATCTGGTACCAGGTGCTGCCGATGTCGCTCCCGGGTATTCTCACCGGCCTCATCCTGGCCCTGTCGCGCGCCATCGGCGAGACGGCGCCGCTCATCACCATCGGCGCGCTCACCTACATCCCGTTTGCGCCCGACAGCCTCTGGTCGCCCTTCACCGTGCTACCGATCCAGATCTTCAACTGGGTCTCCCGTCCGCAGGTGGCATTCAAGGCCAACGCCGCCGCGGGTATCCTCGTGCTCCTGACCCTGCTGCTGACCATGAACGCCATTGCCATCGTGCTGCGCGATCGCTACCAGCGAAAGGGGCGGTGATGCCCGCCGACACGCGCGCCCTGCCGCCCGCCCTCTCGAGCCTGGTGCGTCCGGGCACCGCCCCCGTCGACGCGGCGCCGGTCAAGATCGAGGTCGACGGGCTGAACTTCTACTACGGGCAGAAGCGCGCCCTCGACGCCATCGCGATCAAGATCCACGCCCACCGCGTTACCGCGTTCATCGGCCCTTCGGGCTGCGGCAAGAGCACCTTCCTCCGTACCTTCAACCGCATGAACGACATCATCCCGGGCGCGCGCGTCGAGGGCAAGGTGCTCATCGACGGGCATGATGCCTACGGCCCCGGCGTCGACGTGGTGTCACTGCGCCGTCAGGTCGGCATGGTGTTCCAGAAGTCGAACCCGTTCCCGAAGTCGATCTTCGAGAATGTCGCCTACGGGCTGCGCATCAACAACCTGACGCGCAGCAAGGCCGAACTGGCCGAGCGCGTCGAAGAGAGCCTGCGCGCCGCCGCCATCTGGGACGAAGTGAAGGACCGCTTGAACGAATCGGCGCTGGCCCTGTCGGGCGGGCAGCAGCAGCGGCTGTGCATCGCGCGGGCGCTGGCCATCCGGCCCGACATCTTGCTGATGGACGAGCCTGCCTCGGCCCTCGATCCGATTGCGACCCAGCGCATCGAGGAGCTGGTCTACGATCTGAAGAAGGCCTATACCATCGTCATCGTCACCCACAACATGCAGCAGGCCGCCCGCGTGTCGGACCACACGGCGTTCTTCTGGTTGGGCCGCCTGGTGGAGTACGACCGCACCGACAGGATCTTCACGGCTCCGGCCGAGAAGCTCACTGAAGATTACGTGACCGGCCGCTGCGGCTGAGAGGTACCAGCGTGGAACGCGTCGTTCGACATTTCCAGGAAGCGCTCGGGATGCTGCAGGAGCGGCTGCTGGCCATGGGCGGGTTCGCCGAGGAACGGGTGCGCGAGTCGGTGCTCGGCCTGTCG
>JBDTWC010000573.1:0-2982 GCA_040006875.1 Acidobacteriota bacterium
CGCGATGACGCAGTTCTCGGTGGAAACCCTCACCGTGCTCATTTATGTGCTCGTGTTCAGGCATTTCCGCACGCTCGGCGAGCTCTCACCGCGGCTCGTTCGCGCCCGCGACGCACTGATTGCCGCCGGAATCGGCATCTTCATCAGCGGACTGCTCTTGTCCGTGGCGACGACAGAGACGGCGCCGCGACTGAGGGAATACTTTGCCGAGTTCGGACCAACGTTGGGGCACGGGCGCAACATCGTGAACGTCATCCTGGTCGACTTCCGGGCATTCGACACACTCGGCGAGATCACGGTCCTTGCCACCGCGGCGATTGGCGTTCGCGGGCTGTTGCGGTTCGCCGCCGACGGTCGCCTCGATCATGAGCCGGTGCAGCCCGTCGACTCGTCAATCTTCCGTACCGCGGCGCGGCTGCTGATGCCGTTGCTGCTCGTGTTCTCCGTGTTCCTCCTGTTCCGCGGGCACAACCAGCCCGGTGGCGGCTTTGTCGGGGGCCTGATTGCGGCCGCGGCGTTCGCACTTTATGGCATTGCCTTCGGCGTGCGGCGTGCGCGGCAGGCGCTCCTCGTAAGGCCGATGACCCTCCTCGGCGGCGGTCTGCTGATCGCCCTGGCCAGCGGCCTGCCAGCGGTCATTCGTGGCCGGCCATTCTTGACGGCGGTGTGGGCTCCGGGCCCGGTCGCGGTCGGTACGCCCGCCCTGTTCGACGTCGGCGTGTTTCTGGTCGTCGCGGGTGTGGTCCTGATGATGATCTTCAGCCTCGCGGAGGAGTCCTAGATGGAGCTCCTGCTCGCGCTTGCGTCCGGTGTTCTGTACGCCGTCGGGATCTACATGATGCTGCGTCGCCGCCTCGCGCAGCTGATCATCGGCATCGCGTTGCTATCGAACGGCACGAATCTCCTGATCTTCACCGCCGGGGGCCTGACCCGCGGACGGCCGCCGGTCGTGCCCGACGGCGCACCATCGCTCGTCGCACCGTACGCGGATCCCGTTCCCCAGGCGCTCGTCCTGACCGCGATCGTGATCGGATTCGGTCTCCTGGCTTTCTCGTTGGTGCTGGCGCACCGGGTGCACGCCACGGTGGGCACCGACGATGTCGATGCGGTGGGGCGTGAGTCGTGAGAATGCTGGCGCTCCCGATCCTGGTGCCGCTCAGCACCGCGGCGGTGTTGATGCTCGCGCCGAAGCGGCCCGTTCCTCAGCGGTGGATCTCGCTGGCCGGGGCGGTCCTGCTGCTCGCCAGCGCCGTCCTGGTGTTCCTTCGAGTGAACGCGGCCGGTGTTCAGGTGCTGCACATGAGTGGCTGGCCGGCCCCGTTCGGGATCACCCTGGTGGCCGATCTGCTCGCCGCGATCCTGGTCGTGGCGGTTGGTGTGGTTGCAACAGCGATTTCGATCGTCGCTTTTTCCGGCGTCGATCCGCGACGTGAAGCGTTCGGCTACCACGCGCTGATGCAGATCCTGTTCATGGGAGTCGCCGGCGCGTTCTTGACGGGGGACTTCTTCAACCTCTATGTCTGCTTCGAGGTGATGCTGGTGGCGTCCTTCGTGTTGATGGCGCTCAACCGCACCCGCGCGCAAATGGAGGCGGCATTCAAGTACGTCACCATCAACCTGATCGCGTCGTCGATTTTCCTGACCGCCCTCGGGCTGTTGTACGGCGCCACCGGCACGCTCAACATGGCCGAGCTCGCGCGCGTCTGGCCGACCATCAGCACTCCCGGCATCGACACGGTGCTCGCCGTGCTGTTTCTGATCGCGTTCAGCATCAAGGCGGGGTTGTTCCCGCTGTTCTTCTGGCTGCCGGCCTCGTATCACACCCCTCCAGCGGCAATCGGCGCGGCATTCGCGGGGCTCCTTACCAAGGTGGGCGTCTACGCCTTGATCCGCGTATTTACGCTGCTGTTCCACAGTGCGCCGCCGGCGCTCTTCAGCCTCCTGCTGGCGATGTCCGCTGCGACGATGGTGATCGGGCTCGTGGCCGCACTGAAGGAACGCGATTTCCGCCGGGTCCTTTCGTTCAATCTCGTCGGCCACATCGGCTACACCACGGCGAGTCTCAGTCTCCTGACGCCAGCCGCGCTGGCGGGGGCCATCTTCTACGTCGTCCACCACATCGTCGTCATCACCAACCTCTATCTCGTCAGTGGCGTGCTGTTGCGATTGCGCCGCACGACCGATCTGGCCGGCCTCGGCGGCCTGTATCGTGATCAGCCGATATTCTCGGCGCTGGCGATGGTCCCAATTTTTTCGCTGGCAGGCGTGCCGCCGTTGTCTGGCTTCCTCGGCAAACTGGCGATCCTCGAAGGGGCGTTCGGCGCCGGGGCCTACTGGACGGGCGGGCTGGTGCTGGTGGTGGGGTTGCTCACGCTGCTGTCGATGGCCCGCACATGGGCAGACAGCTTCTGGAGGCCAGCTGGCGAGGCGCAGGATTTAGCCGCCCCAGGCGCGCCGTATCTGCTCGCGATTGCGGCCCTCAGTGTGGTCACCGTGGCGATGACCATTGGCGCCGGGCCGCTGTTCGAGCTCGCGTCGCGCGGCGCACAGCAGCTGCTACACCGCGACGAGTACGTGCGCGCCGTGCTGGGAGGCCCGCGCTGATGTTGCTCGGCAGTATTCTCCTCGCGCTCGCCTGGACGGCGTTGCAAGGGCAGCTGACGCTCGTGAACCTGGTGGTCGGCTACGTCGTTGGCTACGCCATCCTCGCACTGCTGGCCAAGGGGAAGGTGATGCCGTCGACGCTGGTCTCCCGAACGGCGCATGCGTTCGAGCTGGCGGCCTTCTTCGCGTGGGAACTACTGGTGGCGAACTTTCGCGTCGCTGCCGATGTGCTGCGCGGCAACCGCATTGAGCCGGCCGTCGTGGCCATCCCGCTGAGTGTCACAAGTGACGGCGAGATCTTGCTGCTCTCGATGCTCATCAACATCACGCCGGGCAGCGTGACCATCGACCTGGCGGACGACCGGCGGACACTCTACG
>JBDTWC010000574.1:0-2969 GCA_040006875.1 Acidobacteriota bacterium
CTGCTGCGCGATGACATCGCTGGCGGGTCGCTGGTGCGGGGTGACGTCACTGGCCACGCCACGGTCGCCTCCGACGACGATCTCGACTTCTGTGCGGCCGAGACCAATCGCTACCGCGCTCGGTTGCACCTGCCGCCGGTGGCGCGCTCCGCGGAGGTCGAGGCCTACGCGCTCGCCGCGGCGCAGGCCGATCACGCTTCGAGGGTGGCGCACAGCTACACCGCAGGCGTGCACGGCGATCAGGCCGCATTTGCCGAGAACGAAGTCCTCCGCTGGCCGTTCGATCCGCCGATTCGGCGGGTGATCGCTGAGGCGATTGCGGCGTTCTGGAGCGAGGGGCCGGGCGGGCCGCACTATGAGAACCTGCGCAGCAACCGGCAGGTCGTCGGGTGCGGCGTGTGGGTCGAGGACGGCGCCGTGACCGTGGTGCAGCACTTCCGCTAGAGTCGCTCGGCGCGAACGCGGTGTCACCCGCAAGCGCTCACGCGCTCGGGGGGCGGTCGTCTCACCGCACGATTGGTGGTTTTGGGGGTCGCCGCCGCCGCGCAGGGGCTGATTTCCATTCGATCGTGGTCATCTTTGGATGCGGAAACCTGCGTACATAATCACGGAGTCGGTGCAGACTACGCGCGGTCACTGTCGAACGACACGGAGTTCATGTCGCCGGGCACCGACGCATGGGCCTGTCAGGGCGTTGGGTCGGCCGCTTTTTTTGGAGCCGGCGACTGGACTTGAACCAGCGACCTGCTGATTACGAATCAGCTGCTCTACCAACTGAGCTACACCGGCCTGGTGTGGTGCGAATGCAGGACGCACGGTGCGTCCGGCACAGAACCGCAATTCTACCACGGCCGTCAGCGCCGCGCTGACGGCTCGCGGCCGACCCCGCCTGACGGTTGTCAGTCCCTGGAGGCCGCGATGCGGGTGTCCGAGCCGCGCCGCCGGTTGGGCGTTCCGGCCTGGTGCCCGGCCCACCAGTCGGCGCCTGATGCCTTGGCGTCGTATTCGAGCAGGGCCAGCATCTCCTCGTCGGGCACGGCTCGCGAGAAGAGAAAGCCCTGGCCGAGCGGGCAGTTCAGCTGCTTGAGCGCGGCGAACTCGGTCGGCGTCTCGACCCCTTCGGCCACGACGTCGATGCCGAGAATGGCGGCCAGTTCCACCGCGTACTGCACGATCGCGGAGCTGCCGCCCTGGTGCTGGTTGCCGCCGATGTAGGCGCGGTCGATCTTGATGGTGTGCACGGCCAGGCTGCGGATGTGTTCGGTGGCGGCGAGGCCCAGGCCGAAGTCGTCGAGTGCCACCTTGAACTCGGCCGCGCGCAGCGCGCGCGACACCTCGACCAGGCGGTCGTAGTGGGTCATCGCCTCGAGTTCCGAGATCTCGACCTCGAGGTCGCCCGGATGCAGGCCCGCCGCGGTGACGGCCGCCACCAGTTGCGGCACCAGATCCGGCGCCAGGAACTGCTGCGCCAGCAGGTTCACCGAGATGCGCATGCCCTGCGCGTGCGCGGTCGCGCGCCGCCAGCCGGCGAGCGCGGCACAGGCGTCGCCAATCGTGCGCCAGCCGAGCGGCACGATCGTGCCGGTGTCGTCGAGCAGCGGCACGAAGATGTTGGGGCGGAGCAGACCGCGCGTGGGATGGCGCCAGCGCAGCAGCGCTTCGGCGCGCGCGATCGAGCCGTCGCGCAGGTCGACCGTGGGCTGGAACCACATCTCGAACTGGCGCTCGCGAATCGCGGCGTCGAGGTCCGAGGCAAACTCCATGAACTCTGACGCGGCGGCCCGCGCCGAGTCGTCGAAGAGCTGCGTTTCGGCCAGGCCGCGCGCCTGCGCCCGCACCAGCGCGGAATGGGCGTCGCGCAGCAGGTCCTCGACGGCGTCGTCGGCCGCGCTGTTCATGGCGATGCCGATGCTGGCCGACACGAACAGGCGATGACCGGCGATGGGAAAGGGCGCGGCGAGCGCGTCGTGGATGCGGGCGGCCACGCGCAAGGCGTCGCGCGCATCGACCAGATTCGAGAGGGCCACCGTGCATTCGTCGCCGCCCACCGGCGGCAGGCCGACCTCGTCACCGGCGCCGCCCGACAGGTGCGCGCCGATGCGGGCCACGAGGTCGCCCTCGCGCAGGCACCTCGCCACGCGCTTCAGGGCTTCGCGAAGCAGAAGGTCGCCGCCCTCGGGGCCGAGCAGGGCGTTGACGGCGCCGAAGCGGTCGATGTCCACGAGCAGGAGCGCAAAACGCTTGACCGGGTCGTGCCGCGCGGCCTCGAGCAGCCGCTCCACGTGCGCGCGCAGCGCTACGAGGCTGGGCAGGTCCACGAGCGGATCGGTGGGGTTGTGGTCCGACACATCCACGAGCGTGCCGGCCAGGCGCAGCGGCTTGCCCGTGGGGTCGCGTTCCGCCACCCCCTGCGCCATCACCCAGCGGAAGGCGCCGCTGGCGGTGCGCAGGCGATGCTCGCAGGCGAACGTCTCGGTGGCGCCGGTCAGGTGGCGGTCGAGGGCGGCGGTCAACGCTGCGACGTCGTCGGGATGGATGCGTCCGAGCCACTCGTGCAGGGAGGACGTCGCGTCGGCCTTGACGTCACCGAGCAGCGCATGCCACGCCGACGAGAAGGCCACGCGATCCGAGTCCACCCGCCAGTCCCAGGTGGCGAGGGCCGGGGCTGAGAAGCCTGGCTCGGAATCGGAATGGGTGCCGGACATGAGCAAGCCGGGCCGAATCGCCAGGGGAGCGGCGTGTGGCGCGTGCAGCGATGGTAGTCGGCAGCGGGCCCGAAGGCCAGAGCGATGTGCACACTAAGAGGGCAGCAGCTGCTCCACGCTCTCCACCAGGCGGTCCACCTCGAAGGGCTTGGCCGCGAAGGCGTCACACCCCATGCGCATGGCCAGGTTGCGGCGGTCGGTCTTGGCGTCTTCCGACAGGGCCACGACGAGAATGCTCTTGGTGAGCGGGTCGGCCTTGAGCCG
>JBDTWC010000575.1:0-2959 GCA_040006875.1 Acidobacteriota bacterium
AGACCAAGCCGCCGCTCGAGTCGGGCATCAACGGCGCCTGGCTGCTCGGCATCGTCGCCACCCAGGCCGTCTCGGTGCTCGGCACCCTGCTCGTGCCGAGTCTCGCGTCAGGTCGCGAAGGCGTGCTATTTCTGACGCTGTGCCTGTACTTGCTCGGCGCCATGCTCTACCTGACCATCATCACGCTGATCTTCTACCGTTTCACCTTCGTGCCGCTGTCGGTGGAGCAGTTGACACCTCCGTACTGGATCAACATGGGCGCGGTGGCGATTACGACGCTGGCCGGGTCGCTCCTGCTGATCCAGGCTGAGCACTGGGCGTTTCTGGCCATGCTGCGCCCCTTCGTCGCAGGCTTCACGTTGTTCTTCTGGACGACGGCCACGTGGTGGATCCCGCTGCTGCTGATCCTGGGCGTGTGGCGGCACATCGTGCGTCGCTTCCCGCTGCGCTACGACCCGCAGTACTGGGGCATGGTGTTTCCGCTCGGCATGTACACCGTCTGCACGGCGCGGCTTGCGCAGGCGACCGGGCTCGACTTCCTCGCGGTCATTCCCGAGGTGACGGTCTACGTCGCCCTGGCAGCCTGGACCGTCACCTTCGCCGCGATGCTGCGGCACCTCTGGCGTTCCTCCGGCGTCACAGCGGCTCCGGGCACCCTTCCGCTTGTCTAGCTGCCAAGCAATGTTGGACTCTCCCTCGCTCCTCGCACATCTGCAGGTGGAGGCCGCGCACCTGACTGCGACGGTGGCCGCGCTCGACGCGATGAGCACGGCGGAGGACCGTCGCCCATGAGCGGGGTAGGGGCTCGAATTCCGTGGCGGACCTGGCAGCCGAAGCTGGTCGAGTCGCTCGCCACTTATGACCGCCACATGCTGATGGCGGATGTCGTGGCCGGAGTGACGGTCGGTGTCGTCGCCTTGCCGCTCGCGATGGCGTTCGGGATTGCGTCGGGCGTGACCCCGCAGGCGGGCATCTACACGGCGATCGTCGGGGGCCTGCTCGTGTCGCTTCTCGGGGGCTCCCGCATCCAGATTGGCGGGCCGACGGGCGCGTTTGTCGTCATCGTCGCCGGCATCATCGCGGCCCACGGCCTGCCTGGTCTGCTGATGGTCACGATGATGGCCGGTGTCATCCTGCTGTTCCTGGCGGTGACGGGGCTTGGCCAGGCGGTGAAGTTCATCCCGCGTCCGGTGGTCATCGGCTTCACCAACGGCATCGCGCTCCTCATCGCGTCGACCCAGATCAAGGACTTCTTCGGCCTCGGCATCGCCGACCCGCCGACCGAGTTCTTCGCGCGCATGCGAGCGCTCGTCGAAGGGATGCCGACCCTGGATCCGGCGGCCCTGGCGGTGGCAGTCGGGTCGCTGGCGCTCGTGCTGACCGTTCCGCGCTGGTGGCCTCGGGTGCCGGGATCGATCGTGGCCTTGATCCTCGGCACGGTGGCCGTGGTGGCGTTTCAGCTACCGGTGACGACGATTGGCTCGAAGTTCGGCGGCATTCCGAGCGGTCTACCCGCGTTCGCCATTCCGCCGTTTCGCGCCGACCTGATTCTGCCGCTGCTGCCATCGGCGCTGACGGTGGCGCTGCTGGCGGCCGTCGAAAGTCTGCTCTCGGCCGTCGTCGCCGACTCGATGACGGGTGATCGCCACAATTCGAGCGCCGAGCTGATGGCGCAAGGCGTGGCCAACCTCATCTCGCCGCTGGTGGGGGGCATCCCGGTTACCGGCGCCATCGCTCGCACGGCCACGAACTTCCGGTCGGGCGGGCGCTCTCCCGTGGCCGGCCTCGTGCACGCCGCCACGCTGCTCGGCATCGTGCTGGTCCTGGCCCCACTGGCCAGCTACGTACCCCTGGCCACGCTGGCGGCCGTCCTCTTCGTCGTGGCCTACAACATGGGCGAATGGCGGGAGATCGGCAGCATCTGGCGCCTCGACTGGGCGGACAAGTCGGTGTGGCTGATCACCTTCGCGCTGACGGTGATGGCGGACCTCACCGTGGCGGTCGAAGTGGGCATGGCGCTGGCCGCGCTGCTCTACATCTACCGGGTGACCGACACGACGATCGTGTCCATGCTCACGGCGGACGAGATCGAAGGCGGGCGAGCCCATCTCCTGCAGGACAAGTACGTCCCGTCGTACGTCACGATCCTGCGCATCCACGGGCCCTTCCTGTTCGGCATGACGGAGAAGCTTGCCGACGTGACCGCCGATCTGTCGACCTTCACCCCGATCGTGATCCTGCGGCTGCGCAACATGACCGCGATCGATGCATCGGGGCTACACGCGCTCGAGACCCTGAGCAACCGTTTGAAGAAGACCGGCCGCACGTTGATCCTGTGCGGCGCTCGCCCCCAGCCGTCGGCCCTGCTGCGTCAGGTCGAATTCGTCAGGCATGTCGGCGCCAACAACATCGTGCCGCACGTACAGGACGCTCTCATCCGCGCTCAAGAACTCCACCTTGGGTTGTCTGGATTGGGCGATGAAACCGCGCGCGACCTCGCGGCGACGCCGCTCTAGCGGCGCTCGGCCAGGCAGACGAACTATCGTCCGCCTCATGTGCACTTGCGCATAGCGGTCGGTCGTGAGATGGCGTTAAATACTGACGTGTTTGGAGGCGGGCGTCGGCAGATGCCGCGTGCCCAGACTGAGACGCATCATGAAGCCAAGCATTACGCTGGGACGTCTGTTCGGGATCGAGATCGGCCTGCACTACAGCTGGTTCATCATCGCCCTCCTCATCACGCTGTCATTGGGCGGACACTTCGCGACGACCAATCCCGGTTGGACCCGCGCCATCGTCTGGGCCTCGGCGGTCGTCACCGCCGGGCTGTTCTTCGTGTCGATCGTCGTCCACGAGCTGGCTCACGCCTTGGTGGCACGCGCCAGATCGGCGCCAGCCCGCTCGATCACGCTGTTCGCGCTCGGCGGCGTGGCCACGATGGAAACCCCGGCGCCGGATG
>JBDTWC010000576.1:0-2958 GCA_040006875.1 Acidobacteriota bacterium
GATCCTCGAGTATCAGGGCTACGCCGTGATGACGGCGGCCACCGGCGAGGAGGGCGCGGCGCTGGCCGAACGCGACGCGCCCGATCTCGTCTTCCTCGACATCAAGATGCCGGGGATGGATGGCCTCGAGGTGCTGCAACGTCTGACCCATCTCACCGATGTCACGCCGATCGTGGTGATGTCGGGGCATGCCACCATCAGCACCGCGGTCGAGGCGACGCGGCTCGGCGCCTTCGACTTCGTCGAGAAGCCGCTCGAGACCGAGCGCGTGCTCGTGCTCGTGCGCAATGCCGTCGATTCGCGCCGCCTGCGCACCGAGAACCGTAGCCTGCGCAAGGACCAGGAGAAGCGCCATCAGATCGTCGGCGACACCCCCGGGCTCGGCGCGGTCAAGGCGGCAATTCTGAAGGCGGCGCCGACCAACGCCACGGTACTCATCTGGGGCGAGAGCGGCGTCGGCAAGGAACTGGTGGCGCGCGCCGTACATCGCGAGAGCCTGCGCCGCGACGGGCCGTTCGTGCAGGTCAACTGCGCGGCCATCCCCGACGATCTGATTGAGTCGGAGCTCTTCGGCCACGAGAAGGGCTCGTTCACCGGGGCCACCGATCGCCAGATCGGCAAGTTCGAACAGGCCGACAAGGGCACGATTTTCCTCGACGAGATCGGCGACATGAGCCTGAAGACGCAGGCCAAGGTGCTGCGCGTGCTGCAGGAAGGCGAGCTCGAGCGACTCGGATCGAATCGCCTGCTGAAGGTCGACGTGCGGGTCATCGCCGCCACCAACAAGGACCTCGAGTTGGAGATCACCAGGGGCACGTTTCGCGAGGACTTGTTCTATCGCCTGAACGTGGTCCCGATCTGGGTGCCGCCGCTGCGCGAGCGCCGCGACGACGTGCCGGCGCTGGTGCGCCACTTTGCCGACGTGTTCTCACGCGAGAACAACTTCCGGCGCAAGACCTTCACCGCGGCGGCCATGGACCGCCTGCGGCAACACGGCTGGCGCGGCAACATCCGCGAGCTGCGTAACACCGTCGAGCGGCTGATGATCATGTCGAATGCCGATGCCATCGACGTGAGCGACCTGCGCCTGGCCGATTCAGCGCGCGTTGACCAATCGCCGGCGGCCCCGGATAATAACTTCATGCAGGCCGCGACCCTGCACGAGTTCAAGGCGAGCTCGGAACGTGCCTACCTGGTGGCAAAATTGCGCGACAACGCCTGGAATATCTCGAAGACCGCGGAGGTCGTCGACACCCCGCGCAGCAATCTCTATAAGAAGCTGGAGCAGTACAAGATCTCGCAGGAAATCGACGGTTAGGACAGGTTCGCCGCAGCGAACCGGATGATCGCCGCGTGGCCGCGGGCCGTTTGCAAGAGCGGTTCAAGGTACGGGGAGGAAAGTCCGAACTCCACAGGGCAGTGAACCGGGTAACACCCGGGCGGGGCGACCCGACGGAAAGTGGCACAGAAAATATACCGCCCCGAGCGAAGCCCGAAAGGGCGGCGTCGAAGGGTAAGGGTGAAAAGGTGCGGTAAGAGCGCACCGCGCGTCTGGTAACAGGCGTGGCAGGCAAAACCCCTCACGGAGCAAGACCAAATAGGGGAGCGCATGGCTTCGGCCATTCGGACGGCCCGTCCGATCGACGCTTCCGGGTAGGTCGCTGGAGTCCGTCAGCAATGGCGGACCTAGAGGAATGGTCATCCCGCCATAGCTCGAGGCCGCAAGGCGGCGGGCGAAGGCGGACAGAATTCGGCTTACAGGTTCGCTGCGGCACTTCGGGTTCGACAACGACGAGGCATCTCCCAAAATGCGCACACGACTGATCTGGTTCGCGCCTGCCGTGGTGGTCGGCGCTGCTCTGCTGGCCGTGGGACAGGAACGGCCGACGGCCGAACAGGCCCCGGCATCCGCGCAGGGCGTGCAGCCGCGCCCCGGCGCGATCATGCGGCGACCCGGTGACGGTCGAACGCCGGAGTTCCCGGAGCCGACGATCACGCAGTACAAGCCGCGCACCACGCTGAAGACGGCGCAGCATCCGGTGCCGCGGGCCAAGTTCCCGGTGATCGACATCCACAGCCACCAGCCGACGCCGATCTCCGAAGCGCAGTTTGCCATCGTGGTCAAAGGGATGGACGCCAATAACCTGCGCCTGCTCGTGAACGCCAGCGGCGCGCAGGGCGATCTCCTCGTGCAGTCGATTGCCGCGCTCAAGGCCAGCAAGTTCCAGAACCGCATGGTGCAGTTCACCGACATCGACTTCCGCAACGTCGCGCCCGGCTGGGGTGTCAGGGCGGTGGCTCAGCTCGAGGCCGACAAGAAGGCCGGCGCGCTCGGCATCGGCGAGATCTCGAAGGCGTTCGGCCTGCGCATCAAGAAGGCCGACGGCACCCGCCTGAAGATCGACGACCCGGAACTCGACCCGGTGTGGGAGGCGGCCGGTCGGCTCGGTCTGCCGGTGCTCATCCACACCGCGGAGCCGCAGGAGTTCTTCGAGACCATCGACTTCCAGAACGAGCGCTGGCTCGAGCTCGCGCTCTACCGCGATCGTCGCTATCCGGTGGGGGAGTTCCCGCGCTTTGAGGAGCTGATGCAGGAGCGCAACCGGATGTTCAAGAAGCATCCCAAGACCACCTTCATCGCCGCGCACTTCGCCTATCACGCCAACGATCTGGCCCGCATGGCCACGCTCTTCGATGAGAACCCGAACGTCTACACCGAGGTGGGCGCGATTCTCGCCGAACTCGGCCGCCAGCCGCGGGCCGCGCACGACTTCTTCGTGAAGTATCAGGACCGCATCATCTTCGGCAAGGACAGCTTCCAGCCCGACGAGTTCCCCTACTACTGGCGGGTGTTCGAGACCAGCGACGAGTACTTCGACTACTACCGCGACTACCACGCGTTCTGGAAGCTCTACGGACTGGCCCTGCCCGACGAGGTGCTCAAGAAGCTCTACTACA
>JBDTWC010000577.1:0-2950 GCA_040006875.1 Acidobacteriota bacterium
CTGGCGTCACCAAGTACAAGTCGCGCCGGCGCGCCGCCGCGCTCAAGCTCGACGCCGCGCAACAGAACCTCACGCGCCTCGATGACATCGTCTTCGAAGTCGAGAAGCAGTGCGGATCGCTCAAGCGCCAGTCGGCCAAGGCGCGTCGCTACCAGCGCCTGCGCGACGAGATGCGGCGCTGGGAGAAGGTGCTCTTCGCCCGCCGCTACCGCCATCTGGCCGAACAGATCGAGTCGGCCCGTACCCGTCTCAACGACGCGCGCCAGACCGAAGTGGCGTCGGGCGCCCGCCTGGCGGAAGTTGAGTCCGAACTCGCCCGCGTGCGCATCGAGCTGGCCAAGGCGGAGCAAGACGCGGCCGGCGTGCGCGAAGCCGCCCACGCTCGCGAGCTCGAGGTCAATCGCCGCCAGCAGCAGCTCGCGCTCGACGCCCAGCAGGCGGCGATGCTCGAGACGCGCATCGGCGAACTCGATCTCGAGCGGCAGTCGCTCGAAGAGCGGCGCGAGCCCGAGCGGCTGCGTCTCGATGAGCGGCGCACGGCGGTCGGCGAAGCCGAACAGGCCCGCGACGAGGCTGACGCGGCCGCGCAGGCGGCCGCTGAGGAATTCGGCGCCGCCCAGCAGGCGATCGCCAGCGCCGACCAGGGCGTGGATCAGGCACGCGCGCAGGTGCACGCCGCCATCAACACCATCACCGCGCTCACCGCCGCGATCGAACATGCGGTGGCCGAGCGCGAACGCTCCGCCGCCATTCTCGGCCGCCTCGAGGTCGAGGCGCGGGATCTCGACGCCGAGCTGCAGCGCGCCGCCGAGGGCCGCGATCGCGCCACCGACCACCTCCGTCAGGCGCAGGCCGGACTGGCGTCGACGGAGATGGCGCGCTCGGCCCGCGAATCGGAGCTGGCCGCTGCCCGCATCGAACACGAGTGGCGCGAGCGCGAGAAGCGCGGCCGCGAGCACGATCTGGCCGGCGCCAGCGCGCGTCTGCGCTCGCTCGAAGAGGTCGAGGCCGCCCGGGCCGCCTTCAGCGACGGCGCGCGCATGCTGCTCGCCAGCGCCGACGCGGCCGTGGGGCAGCGGGGCGCGCTGGCCGACTACCTCGACGTGCAGCCGCGCTACGAGCGCGCGGTCGAAGCCACACTCGGCGATCTGCTCGAGCACGTGGTCGTCGACAGCCACTCCCAGGCCCACGCCGGCTTCCAGTTGGTGCGCCGAGAAGGCGCGGGCCGGTGCGGCTTCATCGTGATCAGCGATCGCGTGGCTGCGGTGGCGCCGCCGGTTGCGGCGCACGTGCCCAACGGCTGCGTCACGCTGTCGAGCGTGGTGCGTGTCTCCGGTCCGTTCGCAGCCGCGCTGCGCAGCGTGGTCGGCGAGGCGCTCATCACCGAGTCGCTCGACGACGCCGCCTCGGTGGCCGGGACCGCCGGGGTACCGGTCGTGACCCTTGACGGCGACGTCTATCGCGGCGCGCACGTCGTGAGCGGCGGCAGCCGCACCGAGTCCACGGGCATCCTGGCCACCAAGCGCGAGATTCGCGAGCTCCGCGACCGCGTGGCCGAGGGCCATCAGGCGATCGAATTACTGAGCACGGAGTTGGCCGGCTACGGTCAGGCGATCGCCACGGCGAGCGCGGCGGTGATGGGGCTCGTGGCCGACGGTCACCGCCAGGAGAAGGCGATCGTGTCGGCGCAGTCCGATGTCGCCCGTGCCTCCGCCGACGAGACCCGCGTGCGTCAGCGCGTCGATCTGGTGGCCACCGAGGCCCGGGGCGCGCGCGAGACAATCGAGAACCTCGACACCCGCCACGCCGACGCGCAGTCGACCATCGCGCGCCTCTCGGACGAGCGGCAGCAGCACGAAGCGGCCCTGGCCGAACGGCAGCGGCTGCTCTACGAAGGCCGCGAGCACGCGCAGATGCTGAGCCATGCGGCGGCCGAGGCTCGGGCCCGGTATGCCGGTCTGGTCGAGCGTACGCGCTCGGCCGAAGCCGAAGTGCAGCGCCTCGAAGAGGGCGCGCGCGAGCTGAGCGAGCGGGCCGAAGCGTGCCATCGCGACATCGCCCTGATGCGCGAGCAGCGCGAGCGTCTGCTCGTGAGCGCTGACGAAGGCCAGCGTCTGATGGACGAGAGCGTCCACGCGCTCGAAGACCTGCGCGAGGAGATGCTCAAGGCCGACGACGAGACGCTGGTGCTGAAGGCGGCCACCGACCGCCAGGAGCAGTCGATCCGCGATGCCCGCCGCGCCCTCGATGCGGTGCGCGCGCTGGCCGCCGAACTCGACGTCTCGCGCGCCACCGGCGAAGCCGAGCTGACGCATCTCGCGCAGCAGAGCCTCGATGCCGTGCAGGCCGACCTCGACACCGTGGCCGCCGAAGTGGCGGCGATGGAAGCGCAAGGCAGTCACGCGCCCGCCGCGCGCGCGATCCGCCGCGCGGTCGCCGAGGCCGCCGAAGCGACCGACAGCGACGAGATCGCTGAGCTGGCGCCGTCTTTCGAATCCGGCGCCGACGCGGTCGCCGGCGATGCGGCCGTCGTCGAGGCCGCGCAGGCAGCGATGACCGCCGAAGAGGCGATTGCGGAGTTGCGCGTGCAGATCGAGCGGCTCGGGCCGGTCAACATGATGGCCATCCAGCAGCACACCGAGCTCGACGAGCGGCGCATCTTCCTGACCACGCAGCGCCAGGACCTGGTCGATTCGATTGCCCAGACCAACGAGGCGATCAAGCGCATCGACGAGACCACGCACGCGCGCTTCCGCGAGGCCTTCTCGGCCATCAACGAGAACTTCCAGGTCACGTTCACGACCCTGTTCGGGGGCGGCCGAGCCGGGCTGACGCTGCTCGACGACGCCGATCCGCTCGAGAGCGGCATCGACATCGTGGCCTCGCCGCCAGGCAAGCGTCTGCAGAGCGTGATGCTGCTCTCGGGCGGCGAGAAGGCGCTCACGGCCAT
>JBDTWC010000578.1:0-2927 GCA_040006875.1 Acidobacteriota bacterium
TTGATGCCCGCGCGGGCGGCGAACAGCTCGGTGCCCAGCAGCCCGAGCGACCCGGGTCCCGCGGAGCTGTAGAACAGTCCGCTCGGTTGCGTCTTCGCATAGGCAATGAAGTCCGCCACGTTGTCTGCGGGAACGCTGGCGTTGACCGCCAGCACCAGAGGCGCGGATGACTGGCCGTCCTTCCGCTGCGCGGGTACCCCGCCATCCGGACCCACGTGGGCCAGCGGCGCGTCGCTCTCGATACCCGCTCCCTGATAGCAGGCGCCGACCGAGCCACCGACGCCGGCGACGACGAGGAATACACCGATCGTGAGCAGCCAGTTCATGGAGCCTCCGCGCTCAGGGCGTAGCGACGGTCACGTTGTCGACGACGCGCTTCACGCCGTCGGTGTCCTTGGCGAGCAGCACGGCGCGTTCGCGCCCGTCGCGCGACATGACTTTGCCCGAGAGCGTCACCACGTGGTCCTTGGTGTCGACGTTGATGTCGCTGTGCTTGAGCAGGTCCTCGCCGACGAAGAACCAGTGCACCTTGGTCGTGATCCAGGCATCGGTGATCTTCTCGCCGGTCTTGCTCATGCCGCCTTTGAGACGCTCGCCCAGGGTCTTGTCGACGACGGGGTCGACTTCGACGGAGTTGGTGACACTTTTCACCCCCTCGACCTTGGCGATGCGCTCGGCTTCCGCCTTCTGCGCCGCCGTCGCCACCGTGCCGGTGAGCGCGACCACACCCTGATCGACCTTAACTTTGAGGTCATACTTGCGCACCACACCGCTTGTCTCGAGCCGGTAGGCGATGCGGTCCTTCAACGCGCCGTCGGTTGACGCCGGTGCGGCCATCTGCGTGGCGGCGTCCGGTGCGGCGGTGGCGGCGGGCACGCCCACGGCGAGCACACTCGCCAGAGCGAATGCGGCGGCGTTCCAGGTGATATTCTTCATGGCTTAGAGTCCTCCAGCTGCGCACGCACGATGCGCGCAAACGACCGTCCGGGCTGCGATTCCCACCGTTGGATACGGAGAACGCCGTTCAGTGCGTGGTAGCCTTCAGCCCCCCCGGCGCCATCGATCACATCGAGCACCACGGCGCGATGGTCGACCTCGACGTAGGCCGTTACTTCTTCCTCCACCCAGCGACCACTTGCGACGGCTGCACTACCCATGATGAGAACCCCGTTACCTAAACCCGCCTCCCTTGGCGGTGATGCAATAGACCACTGCAACCAGCGGGCCAGCTGCCCCGGCTCTGCCTGGGCACTCCCCTTGCAGACCAGCAATTGGTGACCACACATTCCGACGACCGTGGTCGAGACCGCAGTCTGCCTCTGCAGGACGAGCTCCTCGATCTCGATCGCCTGCGCGAGCATGCCCGAGCGCTTGCCGCTGCCTTGCCGGTGGGCCGCTCGACCCGCGGACGCAATCGTCTCGATCGGCACGCCGACAACGCGCTCGCCATTGGCCGCGCCTATCAGCTGCTGACCGACGACGCGCGCTACCAGCGCCTGCTCTCGCCGGCCGCCGATTGGATGCTCGACAACCACCATCTCGTGATGGCTGAGCTGCGGGCGCTGCGTCGCGATCTGCCCGAGGGGTATTACGACGAGCTGCCGGCGCTCAGCACCCCGAGCGAGCTGGCTGACGTGCGCGTCTACGAAATGGCGCTCGAGCTCGTGCGGCACACCGACAGCCGCCTCGATCGCCACCAGTTCACGACCTTCTTGAACAGCTTCCAGTCGGTGACGCCGCTGGCCATCGGCGAGCTGTGGGCATGGCCGAGCATGGTGCGCCTGGCGCTCATCGAGAACCTGCGCCGGCTCGCCGATCAGGTCGTGAGCGAGCGTGCCGATCGACTGGCGGCCGATGCTTATTACGCCGGCTTTCCCAACGACCACGACGCGCCGATTCCGGGCTGGCCCGACGCCTGGCACTCACCGTTTGTGGCGCAACTGCTGCACCGCATCCGCGAGCAGGGGCCAACCGGCGCCCGCTTGCAGCAGGCCATCGACGACCGGCTCGCGGCGCGTGATCTCCGTGCCGACGAAGTGGTGCGCGACGCGCACCAGCAGCAGGCGGCGACGCAGCTCCTGATGGCCAACGTGGTCACGAGCTTGCGCCTGTGCGCCACCATCGACTGGGGACCGCTGGTCGAGTCGGTGAGCGTCGTCGATCGGGTATTGCGCCAGGACCCGTCGGGCGCCTATCCGGGCATGGACTTCCAGAGCCGCGATCGCCAGCGTCAGGCGGTGGAGCGCATCGCTCGGCCCAGTGGCGAGTCGCAGGTCAGGGTGGCGATAGCAGCCGTGGACCGCGCCCGCCGCGCACACGCCGCCGACGAGCTGCGCGCCGGCCACGTCGGCGATCAGCTCGTCGGCGAGGGCCGCGCCGCGATCGAGGCGGCACTCGACCTGAAGCCGTCGTTGACCGAACGCGCGCGGCGCTTCGCGGGTCGGCATGCGGCCGGTCTGTACTTGGTCGCGCTCGCGGCGGCCACCGCCACGCTGCTCGCCATTCCAGACGCCTATCTGCGCCAGCAGAGTGCCGGTGTGATGCTGCGCCTGCTTGCCGCCGGCGTGCTGCTCGTGCCGGCGAGCGAAGTGGCGGTAGCGCTCGTGAATCGCCTGGTCGCCATGCTGGTGCCGCCCGACCGCCTGCCGCGGCTCGACTTCTCGAACGGCATTCCCGCTGCGGCGCGCACCATGGTCGTGGTACCAACGCTCTTCTCGAGCGCCAAGGGCGTGGCGGCCTTGCTCGAGCAGCTCGAGATCGCGGCGCTCGGCAATCCCGATCCCCACATCCACTTCGCCATCCTCAGCGACTTCCCGGACGCACCCGAGCAGCACCGGCCGGCCGACGCGGCCTTGCTGAGCGACGCCCGCGCCGGCATCGCGAGGCTGAACAGCGGCCCCTGGTCCGACGGCGGACGTCGCTTCTTC
>JBDTWC010000579.1:0-2926 GCA_040006875.1 Acidobacteriota bacterium
AGGGCGCGCTGCCCAGCGTGATTGCCGGCATGGTGAACGTGCCGGTCATCGCCGTGCCCACGAGCGTGGGCTACGGCGCCAGTTTCGGCGGCATCGCCGCCCTGCTCGGCATGCTCAACTCCTGCGCCAACGGCGTCGCGGTCGTGAACATCGACAACGGCTTCGGGGCCGGGTGCATGGCCAGCCTGATCAATCATGGGGGCTAGCGAGCAGGGATGAGGGAGCCCCCCTTCCCTGGCGCTCAGAACCCAGCCATGACCCCCGCCCTCCTCCGCACGCTCGAGTTCGACCGCATCATCGAGGCACTGGCCAGCTTCGCGCTCACGCCCGTGGGCCGCGTGCGGATGCGGAGCGAGCAGCCGCAGACCGATCGCGAGGTGGTGGCGCAGGCGCTCGCCGCCACCAGCGAGACGGTGCGCTACATCGAGCTGCACTCGGTCTTTCCGCTGCGCGCCGGGGCTGGACTCGAAGCGGCGCTCGAAGCGCTGCCCGTCGAGGGGCGGCCGCTCGAGGCCTTGCAGCTGCGCATCCTGGCCGACTTCGTGGCCTCGATTGGCGACGCCCAAACGGCAGTCACGCGCGCGCCCGGCGCGTATCCCATCCTGCACAAGCTGGTCGGCCGCCTCGCGCCCTTCACGGAGGAAGTGGCGGCCGTGCGCCGCGCCGTCGACGTGAACGGCGAGGTCCTTGACGACGCCAGCCCGGCGCTGGCCTCGATCCGCGAACGGCTGCGGCGGCAGCGCGCCAAGCTGCGGACCACGCTCGAGCAGTTCGCCAAGGGCCGCGACACGGCAAAGTACCTGCAGGAGCAGGTGGTCACGAGCCGCCACGGCCGCTTCGTGCTGATGGTGCGGGCGGAACACAAGGCCGCCATTCCAGGCATCGTGCACGGCTCATCGGCCAGCGGGGCGAGTCTCTTCCTCGAGCCGATGGCATCGGTCGAGATCAACAACGACATCGTGGCAGCCGAGGAAGAAGAGGCGGAAGAGATCTTCCGCATTCTGCTCGAGCTGAGCGATCGCTTCCGCGTCCGCCCCGGCGACTTCCGCGTGGCCCTCGCGGTGGCCGAAGAACTCGACCTGCTCCAGGGCCGCGCCCGGCTCGCGCACGCCATGGACGCGGTCGAGCCCGTGCTGTCCACGACCGGCCACATCGAGCTGCGCGAGAGCCGGCACCCGCTGCTGATTCAGGGCGTCGTGCGCCGGCTCGACGACGCCGCGGAGCGCCGCGCCACGACGCCCGTGCCGGTCGACATCCAGCTGCTGCCGCCGGCGCGAGTGCTGCTCATCACCGGCCCGAATACCGGCGGCAAGACGGTGGCGCTCAAGACTACGGGCCTGCTCGTGCTCATGGCGCAGGCCGGACTGCACATCCCGGCGGCCAAGGGGTCGACGCTGCCGGTGTTCCGGTCGGTCTTTGCCGACATCGGCGACGAGCAGTCGATCTCGGCCAGTCTCAGCACCTTCTCGTCGCACATCACCAACATCGCGGCCATCGACCGCGCCCTGCAGGTGCCAGCGCTGGTGTTGCTCGACGAAGTGGGCACGGGCACCGATCCGGCCGAGGGCGGCGCGCTGGCCACGGCCATCATCCAGCACCTGATGCACAAGGGCGCGCTGGTCTTCGCCACCACGCACTACGACGCGCTGAAGGCGTGGGGCACGGCCACCGACGGCGTGGCCACGGCCGCGTTCGCCTTCGACCCGCACACCTTCGCGCCCAGCTATCGCCTCATCTACGGGGCGCCGGGCCGCAGTCTGGCGATCGAGATCTCGCAGCGCCTCGGTCTGCCGGCCTCGGTGATCGCGGCCTCGCGCGGCTTCCTCAGCGACGACCGCAAGCGCCTCGATGCCCACCTCGAGCGCGTCGATGCCCAGGCGCGGGCCCTCGACACCGAACGGCGCAAGCTCGAACGCGAGCGCTCTGGCCTGGTCGAGCAGAACCTGGCGCTGCGTCAGCGCGAGAGCGCCGTGGCCGAGCGCGAGGGCCGGCTCGCCAAACGCGTCAACGAGAAGCTCGACGATCGCCTGCGCCAGGCGCGGCAGGAAATCGACGACGTGGTCGCGAAGCTCAAGACGCGATCCGACACGCTCATCGAGCAGGCCGCCGCACGCGCGCAGCGCACCACCATCTCCACCGGCGAGGCGGGTGCCGCGCGCACCGACGCCGCGGCGGCTGTCGGCAAGATCATCGAGGGGCTGCGCCATCCGGCCAGTCCGGCGGCGCCGGCCCACGCCACGATGCCGGTGGCCGTGGGCGCACGCGTCTCCGTGGCCGGCATGGGTCTCGAAGGCGTGGTCGTGACGCTCGACGGCCAGCGCGCCGAAATCGACGTGCGTGGCAAGCGGATGCGCGCCAAGGTCAAGGATCTGCGCGTCATCTCGGGCGCGCCGTCGGCTGCGGCGAAACAGGCGGAGGGCGGCGGCGATCGCAACCGCGTGCGCGTGAACATCGACCTGCAGCCGCGCGAGGGGCTGCTCAGTGAACTCAACGTGATCGGCTGCACGGTCGATCAGGCCGTGGACCGGGTAGCGAAGTTCCTCGACGACGCGCTCGTCACTGATGTACGCGAGATCCGCATCGTGCACGGACACGGCACCGGCAGCTTGCGGCGCGGACTCGAGACGTTCCTCAAGGATCATCCGCTGGTCGCGAAAATCGCGCCGGCGCCACCCAATCAGGGCGGCGGCGGCGCGACTGTGGTCGAACTCAAGGACTGAGCGCCCCGCAGGGCGCCCCGCCGTCTGCTAGGGCACGGTTACCGTCTGGGCGGCCGTGAAGGCGCTGACGCCGCACGCATTCACCGCCTGCACGGCGATGTTGTACGAACCGGCCGGCACGCCGGCGCTCAGCGCGCGGCCCGCCACCGGCACGTTGCCGACGAAGGCGCCGGTGACGCCGAGCACGAAGGAAGTCGGCGCCGGGC
>JBDTWC010000580.1:0-2920 GCA_040006875.1 Acidobacteriota bacterium
CTGATTGGATCACGCTGGCCCTGGAGCTGACGATTGCCGCTCCGCTGCTCGCCATGGTCGTTGTCGGCACGCGCGCGCTGCTGGCCGATCGCTGGCCCAGCGAGGGCTTTGCCTACCGCATCGTGACCGCCGCGCTCCTGGTGTCGATGGCGGGTAGTGCGGCCGTGCTGGCGCGCTTCCTCGGCGTCGGCGGCGTGCCGGTCGCCGGAGAAGTGGAGGTCGGCAGCTGGCTGAGCCTCAACGGCTTCGAGATCCCGCTGGTGCTGCTGGTCGATCGGGTGTCGGTCACCATCTCGCTGTTCGCGGCCGTACTCACCGTGCTCGTCGGCCGCTTCTCGCGGACCTACTTGCACCAGGACCAGGGGTTCGTGCGTTTCTTCGTGCTGCTGGCGTTCTTTGCCACCGGCACGCAGCTGGTCGCCCTGGCCGGCGCGCTCGAGCTCTTCTTCGCCGGCTGGGAGATCCTGGGCCTTGCCTCGGCCCTGTTCATCGGCTACTTCCATGAGCGCGACGAGCCGGTGCGTTCGTCGGTGCGGGCGTTTGCGACCTATCGCTTCTCGGACGCCGGCCTGCTGGTTGCAACCGTGACGACGTTCGCGCTGCTCGGTACGGCGCGCTTCTCGGGTTTCGACCGTGCGGCCCAGCTGTCGACGGCGGAGGCGACCCTCATCGCCTTGCTGTTCCTGTTGTCGGCGATGGGGAAGTCGGCGCAGCTGCCGTTTTCCGGCTGGCTGCCGCGCGCCATGGAGGGGCCGACGCCGTCGAGCGCCCTCTTCTACGGCGCGGTGTCGATTCACGCCGGCCTGTTCCTGCTGTTGCGGGTGTGGCCGGTGCTCGAGGTGTCGCCGATCGCGCGCACCGTCGGCGTGGTCGTGGGACTGGCTACCGCCGTCTATGCGGCGGCGGTCGTGCGCGTACACAGCGACGCCAAAGGCGCGCTGGCGCACGCCACACTGGCCCAGGTCGGGCTGATCCTGGCCGAGATCTGCCTGGGATTGATCACGCTGGCCCTGGTGCACTTGGTGTGCCACGCGCTCCTGCGGCTGGGGCAGTACCTGAAGGCGCCCAGCATGATCTATGACACGCACCGGACGGGACGTGACCGCCATCGCCCCACGCTGCTGGAACGCTGGTCGCCGCGCCTGGCCGCGCGCGTCTACGCGGCGGCGCTTCATCGCATGCGCCTCGACGAACACATCGACGTGGCGTTTGCGCCGGTGCTGGTCGCGGCCCGCCTCCTCGACCGGGCCGACGCTCGCCTGCGCCGTGTCTTCTCCCTCGACGGGCCGATGACGTGATGGCGGCGATGATCTGGTCGGCCCCATGGGAGTCGCTGTTCTTCTGCCTGGTGCTGCTGGCGGCGCCAGTGGTGGCCGCGGCCTGGCAGAGCGCGCGCTGGACGCTGGGCGTGCTGGCGGTCGCGATCACCGCCGCCCTCTTCGCCCCGTACGGGCCGTTGGCGTATCTGGCCGTGGCCGTGACCGTCGTCCTTCACGGCCTCGACGCCTGGCGCTCGACCCGGACCGGCGCGGTCACGCTCTTCGCCGTGGCGCTGCTGTCGGTCGGCGTGGCTGTGGCGCTGCACTTCGGGCAGCTCACCGCGGCCTTCGTCCTCTCGACACTCGCGGTGGCGATCCGAAGCGGCGTCTGGCCGCTGCACGTCGGCGTGGCCAGCCTGTGCGAGCGGGCGCCGGTCGTGCAGACGCAGCAGCTCGCCTCACTGGTGGCGCTGGTGTTCGTGCACCTGCGCTTCGTGGACCACCATCCCGAAGCCCTGGCGCTGGCGCCGATGGTGGCGCGCCTCGGCGCGTTCACGGCCTTCCTTGGCGCGCTGCTCGCGACCGTGCAGAGCGATCTGCGCGGCTTCTACCGGGCCACGACGTCGATGCACGGCGGGCTCATCCTGGCCGCCATCGGCGTGGCCAGCCGCGACAACTTCGCGGCGGCGCTGCTGGTCACGGTGGCCGGCAGTCTCGCTCTGGGTGGTCTCGGCATCATGATCACGTCGCTCGAGCAACGGGTCGGGCCCGTGCGCTTCACGAAGCTGGGCGGTCTGGCGCGATCGTTCCCGCGTCTCACCGCGGCCTTCGCGCTCTTCGGCGTGGCCGGCGTGGCCATGCCCGGCACCGCCGGCTTTATCGCCGACGACCTGCTGCTCCACACCTTGTGGCGAGACAGCCCGGGCAGCACCGTGATCGTCATCTTGTCCAGCGCGCTGCTGGCGGTGTCCACGCTGGTCACTTACTCCACCGTGTTCCTGGGCAAGGCGGTGCCGGTGCTGGCGCCCGACTTGACGGCCCGTGAACGGGTGGTGGCGGTGGTATTGCTGGCTCTGCTGGTCGTACTCGGCGTGGCCCCTGGCTGGCTGCTCGCGCCGGCCGATGCCTTCCTCAGTGTCGTCACGGTGCCGGCCCTGTCCGGCGGTGGAGGGCTGCGGTGAGCCAGGTTGGCCACGGGTTGCTGTAGGGCGCGGTGATCCTCGTGGTCGCGGCGACGCCCGCCCTCGCCCAGAACGACTCCGACGCGCAGGTCTGGGCGCAGGTGCTGGCCCTCGGGAAGATCGGCGAGCAGTGGCGCACGCCTGTCGAAGTGCAGCCGCGGTTTGTGGGCGACGCCTCGGAACTCGGCTTCACCATCGTGCGTACCGCCATCGGCCGGCGCGTGGCGCCCAGGGTCACGGCGTGGCTGGGACACGCCTGGGTGCCACGCACGGCCGGATTCGGCGTGCGGCACGAGCAGCGTGTGTGGCAGCAGGTATCGGTATCGGCTCCGGTCGTGCGCGGCTGGAGCCCGACGGCGCGCCTTCGCGTCGAGCAGCGCTGGCTGACGGCCTGGCAGGGCAGGTCGCACCGCGTACGTGTACTCGGCCGGGCCCAGCGGACGGTAGGTGCCGCCAGTCCCTGGGCCCTCTTCGCCCATG
>JBDTWC010000581.1:0-2920 GCA_040006875.1 Acidobacteriota bacterium
ACACCACCCACGCACAGCGCGAGGCTCACGAATGCCACGGAGACCGCGTGACGCGTGACCCACGACGCCTCAACCGTCGTCGCGTTGGGAGTGGCGCTCGCCACGTTCCGTCCGTCGGTCACGTCAGCGTCCCATCACTTTGATCGCGCTGGTGCCGGGCAGTCCGTAGGCGCCCTGCACGACGACTGACGCGCCGTCCTGCACGCCGTCGCCGGCCACTTCGACGAGACCGCCTTCGCGGAGCCCAGTGGTGACCGGGGTCCTGGTCGCGGTCGTGCCTCGGACAATTGCGATCTCGCTGCCGGCCTCACCCTGCACGAGGCTCTCGACCGGCACTGCAAGACGGTCGGCCCGCTCCTCGACCAGGATGCGGACGGCGACGAACTGGCCGGGCCGCAGGCCCGCCTGCGCGGGCACGCGAGCGCGAACGACCACCGTATCCGTCGCCCCGTCGATCTGCGATCCAATGAACACCACCGGGCCGCCCGTCGTCGCGTCAGGCGGCGCCTGGGCGGGCGTGTCGGGCCCGGCACCGGGCCAGAACGCCATGGCCTGTCCGCGCCGGACCTTGGCGACGTCCACGCCGCGCACCGACGCGCTGACGACGAGTCGCTCCAGGTCCACGATCTCGGCCAGCACGGTTGTGGGATCGATCGCGGTGCCCACGCGGGCGACGATCGCGACCAGCGTGCCGGCGATCGGCGCACGCACCCCGAGGAGCTGACGCTGCAGCTCCGTGGCGGTCAGCTCGCTCTGCGCCATGGTCAACTGTGCCACCGCGTCGTCGTAGGCCCTCTGGGACGTCGCCTGGCCCGGCCCGAGGGCCTCCTGGCGCTTGACCAGCTGCTCCGCGATGCCGACCGCCTGTTTCGCGCGTTCGATGGCCAGACCCGCCACTCGGCCATCCAGCTGGACGACGAGGTCGCCCTGGGCGACGCGCTGCCCCTCGCTTCCGAGCACGGCAGCGATCAGACCCGGCACCGGTGATGCGATGCGGGCGTTCGCCGCCGGACGACCGTCGCCGGCAGGCGCTGGCTCGACGCGGCCCCAGCCCTCCACATAGGCGTGCATCGTTCGGCGCACGACCGGCGCGACCGTGACCGAGACGATCGGTGCAGGATCGGCCGCCGGTGTCTCGGCGGGCGGGCCCTGGCACGCCGTCGTGACGACGGCCAGCGCGCAGGGCACCCAACCGCGGCGTGTCCACGCGGTCATCGTGGGGGCTCCGGAATCGCGCTGACCGGAAGTTCAGCAGGTATCTGCATGGCATCCTCTATGTCGCCGATCGCCTGCTGCGCCTGGACGAGGGCGTCGAGACGGGCCAGTTCGCGGGTGGCCAGTTCCAGTTGCACCACGCCCAGGTCGAGCTGCGAGATGGCGCCAGCCGCCCATTGCTGTTGAGCGGTGTCTGCGGAGCGCTGCAACTCCGCCGTCATCTGCTCGGCCAGGGCCATCCCGGCGAGGGCGGCGCGATACGTCGCCAAGGCGCGGTCGAGTGCGCCGATGGCGCGGGCCTGCACGGCATCGACCTCGGCCGCCGCCTGGAGCCGGCGGCTCTCGGCCTCGCCAATCCGCCCCTGATTGCGATTGAAGGCCGGCAGCGACAACGGGAACAACAGCGACCACTTGTGGCTGTTCTGATCCATCTGATAGCCGGGCCCGAGGTGCAGGTCCGGATACTGCCTGGCGATCTCGAGCTGCAGCGTCGCTTGACTGGCGTCGTAGCGAGCCAGCGCGCTGAGCACATCGGCCCGGTTCACGAGCGCCTGGCGGCGGGCCACATCGTCAGGCACCGCGGGCGGCGAGCGGCGGAACACGTCGAAGCTCAGGCTGGTCGAATCGATGGCCACGACCGGCAGGCCGATGGCAGTGGCCAGACGGGCGCGGGCGTCCTGTTGCCGGCGCTGGGCATCGGCGGCGGCCAGGCGCAGCGTGTCGAGTTGCAAGCGGGCCTGCGACATCTGGAACGCCGAGATCTCGCCGGCGTCGAGCTGCCGCTGGAAGAGCACGAGGTTCGCATCGAGGAGCGCGCGCTGACGGTCGAGCAGCGCCGATGTCTCCGTGGCGGCAAACAGGTCCACGAGCGCCTGACGCACGCCGGCCCGCACCCGCCAGGCGGCGTCGGCGACCTGCAAGCGCGCGGCGCTGGCGAGCCGCGTGGCCTCGTCGCGGCGAAAGCCGCGCTTTCCCGCCGTCTCGATGGTGAAGTCCAAATCCAGGTTCAGAATCCACGGCGTGATCGTGTGGGCCGGCGTGCTGGCGTTGAAACCTGGTCCGGCGGTGGCGCTGGGATTGGGGCGTTCTTCCGCCGACACCAGACCGGCGCGTGCGACATCCCACGTGGCGCGTGCCACCGCCAGATCGGGGTGGAAATACAGCGCGGCCACGGTCAGGGCCTGCAGGTCCCACGCGGTGGGCGGCCACTCCGGCGCCACGCGGGCAGCGGTCGCAGCCCGTGCCAAGCCGGGATCGGTCAGGTCTCTCGCGTCCAGGCGATTGAATGGTGCATCGCGGGCCAGCGGTCGCGCCTGGTAGTGCACACAGCCTCCGAGCGACGCGCCCACCACGGCCATGACCAGGCTCAGGTGCCGGCCGCTCACGCTGGGTCGCCACAGTGACCTTGCCACTAGTCCATCGTGGCCGCGAGCACCTGAAAAAAGGATGAAAGGCCAGTCGGGCGGCGATCTGCGAGAATGCCCGTGATGCGGATCCTGCTCGTCGAAGATGACCCGCGCATGACCGTCCTGCTGTGCCGCGGACTCTCGGAAGAAGGGCACGTGGTCGACGCCACCGACACCGGACGCGTGGCCCTCGACGTGGCGCGCGGCGCGGAATTCGACGCGATGGTTTTCGATGTCATGCTGCCCGACATCCAGGGCGTCGACCTGGTGCGCGCACTGCGCGGTGAGGGGAATCGCAC